>JAZNHX010000118.1:0-11945 GCA_045577115.1 Faecalimonas sp.
TTGGCGTTTTTTCTCACGTAATTCTTGGAAAAAATGTTTCATCATCCGACTGCATTCGTCATCCAGAACACCTATTTCCAACTCTACCTGATGATTAAACTCTTCCATCTGTAATAAATTCAAAATCGAACCGGCACATCCTGCCTTCGGATTCATACACCCAATCACCACTTTTTTCATGCGTGACTGTACAATGGCACCCGAACACATCTGACACGGCTCCAATGTCACATACATTGTGCAATCTTCAAGTCGCCAATCTCCCATCTTCTTACATGCCTTTCGGATGGCTGCAATCTCCGCATGTGCCAGCACATTTTTGTCGATGGTTCTGCGATTGTAACCACGCCCTATGATTTTCCCATCGTAGACAATCACGCATCCAATCGGAACTTCACCTAATGCATATGCCTTTTTCGCCTGCCTGATGGCCTCCTTCATATATCTTTCATCTTGATTCATCTGTCGTTCACCTGTTTCACTATTTCTATTGCTATTATACCCTATGCTTTCGGAATCTGTCGACACCAATATCCAAAATCTTCATAGGTATTTTTTTCATTTTCTTCCAGCTCTATCTCGTTATTGGTAAGTCTACGGAATTCTGAAAATCCGAACGCTCTCGCCGCCTCTTGCTCCTTCTCATGAAAGATTCCCGGCACACCAATGAATACATTGCCATCCTCTTCTATATATATAAGATGGTGATAGTTGTAAAAACCATGTAACAGGAAGCCGTTATTGGCAATTCGCCATTCCCTTCGCGGCAGACGCGAGAGCCCTTGGCGCTGAATCTTTTCATAGATTACGTTGCGCGGCGTAATGTATTCCTCGATTTCTATTTCCCGGTCTTCTGTACATGGTGGTGTCACCTGTGTTGTTGGCATCTCCACAGTGGTATCCGGTGTCGAAAGGTTCTCTGACGGTTGCATCTGTAAGGGTTGCTCCTCCGATTCGAACAAATTATCCTCCCAACCGGCTGTGTACTTCTCGCCGTTTTCTCTGCGGAATACAATCCCTACAACATCGTCAATCTCATTTGCATAGATATGTACCACACTTTTATTCATCGATTCTTCTATCTTCATAAATCCGAGGTTGCGGGCTCTCTTGCCATTTTGATACTCGTACAAGTATTGTTTGTTCTGCTGCATATATAGTCTCCTTTTCCGAACATTGTCTACTATTTAGTGTATTCACCTTGTCCGAAAAAAAGAACGCTCTACAACAAATGTTGGGGGTGTGCGCGGCAAACAGATATTTGCAATGACAATTTCAACCACTTATAAAGGATGCGCTTCGGTACATTCTTTTCTATTACCAGAGCAGTGTAAGGGAACCTAGTGTTTCTTGAATCCCAATTCACATAAAAGTCACTTGCAAAAAGTATGTTTGAAAAACCATGCGCTCTGCGTCTGAAATATATGCTCGACAACTGTGCGAGAGATTCTGGAAAAGACTAAGCAACTGCGTCCAGAGATGATATAAGGGTGGCTGTTACAAAACTCCCGTTGGTCAAACAGTTGTCCCAGCCACCCACATTTTCTGTCCTGCAGTTGCAAGGCTTTTCACAGAATCTCACGAGGTTATCTCACACATATTTCAGACGCAGAGCGTTATTGGTTTTGAGTTTACTTTTTGCAAGTGTAATATCTTCTTGTGAATGGGATTCTTAGAAACTCTTGTTCCTGAAGCCCCTGCTCTGATAGAAAAGAATGTACCGAAGCGTATGTTTATAAAATCGTTTATTGTCATTGCAAATATCTGTTTGCCGCGCACACCCCAACATTTGTCGTAGAACCAAAAGAACCCGGGATTCGCTCCCGGATTCCACTATATAATCGCCTTTAATTCCTGATACAATCTCTTCGCATAACTGTCCGTCATACCACAGATATAATCTGTCACAAGCAAAAGTCTCAGATACAGCTTTTCAGCTTCATCTTTCCCTTCCGCCTGCTTATGATATGCACTCTTATAGTTTTCTGAAATAAACGATACGAGTCTCTTCTCGATTTCTCCCATCTTTGTGTCCGTGTCGTAATAGAGCACTGCCTGCACAAATTTATCCATAAGGAAATTGAGTATCACAGATTCTGCGACCTCCATCTTGTAGATGTCAGGCGTCGTAAAGACTCTTCGATATGCCATGTCTCCAAGTAAATGCATCAACCCTTCTGCATACGTGCCACTGAAAATATCTTTGCCGTATGTCCCTTCCATAATTGCATCATAGTTTTTTGTAAATCCATAAGTTGCGCAGTTAATGAGGAAGCCCTGCACTTGCACAATCCAGTTCTTCACCGCATACTCTTCTGGATTCTTCACACCACGCTTGATGCCACTTTGATATTTGTGTTCTAATTTTTCCAACGGCTTAAATGTATTGTTCGGTTCTTTTGTCTCAAGCGACTTAAGTTCTTCCTTCAACTGATGATAAGAAATAAATCCTTTTACAAATCCATCCTCGATATCTGCCGTCTTATAAGCAATATCATCCGCCGCCTCTAATATAAATGTAAGCGGATGACGTTTTCCCTCTGTTCCGGTTTCCTTTGCAATCATCTCATAGATATCTCGATCCGCAAGATAGTATCCCATCTTTTTGTCCTTGATATTGCCGGTTGTCTTATCAATGCACGTTGACGGAACCGGATATTTTACTATCGTATTGAGAAGTGCATAGGTCAGATTCATTCCGTTTTCATCGACCAGATAATGAAGCTTCGTTACAAGACGGAGCGCCTGTGCATTTCCTTCAAAATGATAGAAATCCTCTCTCATCTGCTCTGACAGTACGCTCTCAATATTCTTTCCATCATACATCATCGTCGGCAAGTTCTTCTTGAACCAATCACGAATGATGCATTCTCCAAAATGTCCGAAAGGAGGGTTGCCTATATCGTGAATCAATCCCGCACACTCAAGAATATGACACATCTCTTCTTTGTGTTTCCAAGTAAATCCCGGATCTTTGATATAGGTTAAAATATATTCCCCGATATTTTGTCCCAACGATTTTCCATATGAGGAAACCTCCAGAGAATGTGTTAATCTCGTTCGAATAAAGTCACTCTTGTCCAATGGGAAAACCTGTGTCTTATCCTGAAGTCTGCGAAATGAAGCACTGCCGATAATGCGATGATAATCTTTCTCAAACTCACTTCGCAAATCCTCTTTTATCTTTGTGGCTCCTGCCACTTCACGATGTCTTTTTTTGGATAATAACTTCTCCCAATTCATAACATCTCATCCTTTCACTCCTAGTCCAAATAAATAGGTGGTTTGTAATCTTTTCCCAGTAACTGTTTCTTTCTCTCCTGATAACCAAGGAATGCCCACTCCGTCATATCTGTCCACTTGTGCTGCTCTCTATCATACACCTGTACATATCCGATTTTCTTCGGATGCATGCGCACACTGTTTGTCTCATACTCTTTTCTGGTATATGGGTTAATCTCGCCCACCGGCTCTTCTGCCTTAGTCTTTGCAGATGACGACGTCTCAAGCGAACCATTTCTAAAGAAGCCTTTGATTCCCTGTCGAAGAATTTCCTTCTCTTTTGTATCATTTTGTGAGACATCTCTCTGCTCGTCTGTGATTCCTGCCGTGGCAGCTTCTTCCTTTGCGACATCCGCCAATCGTTCTGCTCCATCCTGTGCAAACTCCTCAACACTCACTTCTTCAGATGACTCTTCTGAAAGCACAGGTGCTTCATCTACGATATCTACCAACTCCCCAACTGTAATGTCTCTCGTTTCGAAAACAGACTCATCAACATAAGGCATACCTACTTCCATGATGCTGAGCGTAAACTTACATCCAAGAATCTCGGCTATCATTCTCATGTCCTGCTCCTGAAAATTATCTCTTCCCAATCGCTGTGTCATATTTTGGCGCGACATCGGTTTTCCGGTATACTTTTCCACCTCTTCCGCCAACTGTTTAATGGTCATACCCTTACGACTTAAAATAATCTTTACCTGTTCCCCAAACGTTAAGTTCATCATCTTATTGACCTCCCGCTTCTGCTTCATAGTATTCTTGTATATATTCTTCTAATGTAATAGCGCGTTCTGTAATCTTCGCCGCATGCTCTTCTCCCACATAGCGATAATGCCACGGCTCATATATAATCCCTGTGATATTTGTCTTTTCCGGCGGATACCGCAAAATAAAACCATATTTGTAACAATTTTCGGCAAGCCATTTTGCCTCTGCCGTCGTCTGTTGTTTTTCATCCAATTCCGAATATTGATTCGAAATCAAGTCAAGTGCCAAACCTAATGCATGTTCACTCATTCCCGGAAGCGCCACGTTCATCGCTGTCTCTTTATATGCCTCCCAGTAACTCATTCCATCCTTGACGCGATCCTTCATCGAATCTCCAAACACACGCTCCTGACGTTCCACTGAGCGATATGCAGAACATATCTGAACATCGAGACCTGCCTCCTCTGCATCGGTAAGCATCTTCCTCGCCGCTTTTGCAATTCGTGTGTCTACACTGTATCCCGGCTGAATCTCCGTCAGTTCCGGAACATAACCTTCCTCCATAGGATGTAAATTATTCACAAGTACAAGGTTCCACGGAAGCTCTACAGAATGATCAATCAGTTCATCCTGCAACTCGTACATCTTTTTCTCTACGGCATTGAATTTTTCATCCGCCTTCTTCTGTACCTCTGCAACTGCTTCCTTTACTTTTCTCTCAGACCTCTTCTGTTCGGCAGCTCTTCCGATTCCATTCCCTAGAAAACAACCTGCTACGAGACCTATGGTGGCAACCATCGCCAACCGCTTCTGCGCCGGTGTCATATGTTTGATTTTTCGCTGAATTCCTTTGATACACCAGCCTGTATATTTTCTAATTCTCATGAAAACCTTCATCACGCATTTCCCCTTTAATCAACTACCCTTATTATAGCATAGAAACTATTATATTTCTATATAAATTTTTATAAATCTTATTTCCGCAGTAATTTTCCGCGCAATCTCCCCCATACCTGCGCCTGAAAATATCGATAAGCCGCATCATAGACATAAAGTGCGGCCTGCCCCAAAAGCAACATCATCATTGCGAACACCCCATTGATTCTTCCCGTAAACAGAATCTGCGGAGCAAAGAACAGCACCGGAACATAGAGCAGATTAAAGAACATATACTTCCCAATCCACAAAACCATTCCCCTATGTTTTAATTTCTGGTCATCTGCGACCCTTCTCCACAGCCATTCACTCACCCAAATATATATTCCCATTCCCGTAAGACTGAAACAATATAGTTTACTAGGTGTGGCGATAAAATTCAATCCAACACTGGCGATTAGAAACGCAAATCCCATCCGCAATCCCCATTCACGAACAGCAATCCCCACACAGAAGGATGCCGCCGCAATAAAGAACAGACTACTCGACTCAACAACTGAACTCAACAACATCATAATAACAGAAAAGGCCACTAGCAATCCTGCCGTGGCCATCTTTTTCGCTCCTACATGCATGAACACAAATCTCCTCCCATACACTCACACATGGTGTCCAAACACCACAAATCGCAACAGAGATTGCCGGTTCCATAACTTTGACGACCGTATCCGTATCCCATGTTCTGATACTGTTGACCTCTGAACTGCATCTGATTTGCAAAATTCACATATTCCATATTGTTCGGTTCCATTGCTGCCGCCTGCTTTGCATGGTCCACTGCCACCAGATTATTTCCAATACCCATATTTGCAATTGCACTGTAATAGTACCACATAGCAGTACGATTGCCTATATTCGAAAGAACATTTAATGCTTCGTGAAATCTTCTGTTGTTAATATAATTTCTCGCCGCCTGTAGTTCTACCGTCTCCTGACTGCTACTCTGTGTCTGTCCGGTTGCGGAATAAGAATATCCGCTGCCTTCTCGCTCCTTCATAATCTGGTCGTATGCTGCCTGTACTTCCTTGAATTTTTCTTCCGCCAAACCCGCCAGCGGATTGTCCACATACGAATCCGGGTGATATTTCTTGCACAATTGTCTGTATGCTTTCTTAATTTCATCATTACTTGCGTTTCGAGGTACACCAAGCACCTCATATGGATTATTCATCATCTTTTTTCTTCCTCTTCTGATTAAATTTATCCCAAACTCCTGCGTACAAAATATTTCGAAGAATCTCCACATCCTCCACGCAAGGAAGCTTCTCAAAGTGGTGCGAACATTCTGCCAACACGAAATTCAGCATCTCTTCACACTTCTCGTCAAATCCCTCCTGCTTTGACAGGGCTATCAAAGCATTGTAATTCTTTTTCTCGATGTCTTTCTCGATATCGTCATATGCATCTAAGATATAGATGAACTTGCCAAGGTAGAAGCCCATCTGCCTGAGCGTCTCTTCCCATGTGTCTTTTTGATAGACGAAGAGTTCCCCCATAAGTTCTCCAAAACAACGCGACACAATGTCTATATTCGCTTCATTCTTCACCTCACACTGATGCAGTTCTTCCAGACATTTACGAATCACCTCGCATTTATCCGGATAAAGCTTCTTCAATTCACGGAACGCTCTGCGATATGCCTGTTGTCCCAGATAGCCGACCTTGCTTCTCTCATCTTCCCAATCATCAAGCAACTTGTAATACGTCAAAATGATATTCATATCTGCCGCATATTCCGTAATCTTATTAAACAGCATCTTCTGCTTCTTTGCCGGATGAACAATACAACGCCGTTCTTCCCGTTTGGTATCACTCTCATACAGCGACGTGAGCAAAATCACAAGGAATGTCATGTCGTAGGTCAATGTCACTTGTCCGAGGAATCCGTACTTCTCCCGAAGCACCTTGCATAGTCCACAGTAATATGCCTTGTACTTATAGAATTCGCGCATTCGAAGCTCCGGCTTGTGAGCCGACACATAACCAAACATTCCCTTGTTCCTTTCCCGTGAATTTTCATCATTGTAACACATTCATAGGCGTTTTTGTAAAAATACACAGAAATTTTAGAATTTATCTAACAGGGATGTTCCAATACATCCTTCCGGCATATCCAATCCAAAATTGTCGGCAATCGTTGCACCGACCACTGCAAAGGTGTCCTGCTCCTTCAGTTCACCGCCCTCATCCATAGACGGAGACCATGCCAGAAACGGCACTTTTTCTCTCGTATGGTCTGTTCCGGCATACGTCGGGTCGTTTCCATGGTCTGCAGTCAAAATCAACAGATCATCTTCCTTTAATATAGGAAGAAGTTGTCCTAGCTTCTCATCGAATCTCTCAATTTCCTCCGCGTACCCTGCCACATCTCTTCGGTGTCCCCAGAGTGCATCAAAATCCACCAGATTCGTAAAGCATAGACCTTCAAAATCGCACCCTGCAATCTCTATCGTCTGCTCCATACCATGCACAGACGATTTCGACTTATTTGACTCTGTAATCCCTTGACCTGCGAAGATATCCGATATCTTTCCAACCGAGATAACATCGTACCCCTTTTCCTTCAGCACATCCAGAACCGTCTTTCCACTCGGTTTTATTGCATAATCATGACGATTTGCCGTCCGCTTGAACTCGCCCTTCTTCATACCTACATATGGTCTTGCAATCACTCGGCCAACCTTCCACTCATCCTTCATGGTCAGTTCCCTTGCAATCTCGCAGTAGCGATAGAGCGTCTCAAGCCCCATCGTCTCCTCATTTCCACAAATCTGCAACACAGAATCCGCAGATGTATACACAATCAAATGACCTTTTTGAATCTCTTCCTCCGCAAGTTCCTCCAGAATCTCCGTGCCACTGGCACTCTTGTTGCCAATAATCTTTCGTCCCGTTCTCTTTTCTAATTCGTCTATCAGTTCCTGCGGGAAGCCGGTTTCTGTAAATGTTTGAAATGGTTTCACTGTATAGATGCCCATCATCTCCCAGTGTCCCGTCATCGTATCCTTTCCAAGACTTTTCTCGTTTAATTTCGCATATTTTGCCATCGGCCTCTGCACCGGGCAAACGTTTGGTAACTCACAAAGGTTGGCAATCCCCAGCCTATGCAGGTTCGGAATGTGAAAATTCTCCGTGTGCTCCGCAATATGCCTCAACGTATTTACACCCTCATCTCCGTATTCTGAAGAATCCTCCATCTCGCCAATTCCCAAAGAATCTAGTACAATTGTAAATATCCGCTTATACTTTTGCATATATATTCCTTTCTTTAGAAAAATTTTAAAAAATGCTTGCATTTCTTGCAAAAGCGTTATATAATGTACCTTGCGTTACGAAATGCAACGCGCGATTAGCTCAGTTGGTAGAGCACCTGACTCTTAATCAGGGTGTCCAGGGTTCGAGCCCCTGATCGCGCATAAAGCGTTGGAATCAAAGGATTTCAGCGCTTTTATTTTTGTCTGAAACTATCAATCACAGTCTTTTTTGTTACGCGGGCAAGTCAGCTTGTATCCCGGATTCAGCAACTTATATACGTCCCAAAATGAACTGCGGCATCTTCGTATTGTTCTGCGATACCCTCTTCCATAGTAAAAAAAATGACATCTATGCTTCATCTATGACATCCGTTCCTTTTTACTATTAGAATATGCAGATTTAAAAAACTATTTCCTTGTCGCTATTAATTTATGAATTGGATGTCCCATCGAAGAGAATTTCTCCTCGTACTCCGTCATGACATTCCCTTGATTCATTTTCTCATCATGATGCAAATCAAACGTCTTACCGAGGAGCTTCCAACCGGCTTCTTCCACCTGCTCCAAAGAAAACTCGAAAAGTGCACGATTATCGGTCTTGAATTCCACTACACCTTCTTTTGCCAACACTTTATCATACTGTGCAAAAAACTGTGTCGAGGTCAGCCTTCTTCTGGCATGCCTTTTCTTTGGCCAAGGGTCTGAAAAATTCAGATAAATCTTTGCCACCTCTCCAAGTTCAAATGTCTCCGGAAGTTCCATCGCATCCATACAAATGAATCGCACATTTTTCAGTTCACAAAACTCTTCCGTGTCAAATTTCTCAAGCGCACGGAGCAGCACGCTCGAATATCTCTCAATCCCCACATAATTGATCTGCGGATTTTGTCTCGCCAGATTCAAGATAAACTGTCCCTTTCCCATTCCAATCTCAATATGGATCGGATTCTCATTATCAAAAACCTGATTCCATTTACTTTTGTATTCTTTTACGTTCTTGATGGCAATCGGATGGTTCTTGATCACATCATCCGCGCCTGGTATATTTCTCAATCTCATATTTCATTTGTTCCATTTCTTTTTTGATGCAAATATTATACTTTAGAATCCCATAAAAGAAAAGAGTTTTGGGATTTTTCTCACCCCAAAACTCCTTGGCTTATCTAAAGTCTTCTTCTTTCAAAATAATTCTGTCAGATTCATCTTTTTCCTTGCCTGTAACCTTCTTAAAAAGTTTCTTCAAGCTAGGCTTGCTCGCATTTTCGATTGCATCATCAATAATGTTCTTCACGTCTGTAACAGTTACAATCTTATCCTCTCTTTGCAGAATGTCAATCTCACTGTACAAAGCCAGTATTCCCATTTCATCGATCTTATAGCCGTTTTCTTTTGCGTAAGTCTGCGCGAATGTTACCAGTTCATCATTAATAAATACCGGAAGCTCGATACGAGAAGTGAATTTTTTCTTGAAGTTCGGATACTCTCTCAGCATTCTGTCAATTGGTTTTCTCTCATCTTCCAACACAACCAACAATTCGCCTGTCTGTCCTTCCATCACTTCACACAAATCTTCGATTGTTTTACGTTTCAAACGGGATGCCTTCTCAATGACGAGCGCTCCGCCATGAAGCTTTTCTACAATCTCATTGACGTCTTTCTTGTTCAGGGATTCAGCTTTTACAATCGCAACCTTACCCTGCTTCATTCTTCTCGATTTCTGAATCGCCTTGACAATGTCTACAGCGAGAACTGTTTTTCCAGAACCCTTACGTCCGACAATCACAACATTTCCTATTCTAGATGTTCCATATCTAGATGTACATGCCTTGTCATCCTGGAGAACCTTTACAATCTGTTCACTCATTCCATGTACCGGAACAAAGTATGAGAACAGCTTCTTTTGCTCTTCGGTAAGACCGGCTTTCAGACCTATTTCACTTTGTGCATCCAGGTCATAACGTCCCTGTACAACGAATCCCGTATCATATGGTGTTCCAAGACTTACAGGTGTCGGTGGCACTACCGGCGTAACAGGTGCAACAGGTTCTGCCGGGATATCAATCTGTGGAATCTCTACAGTTGCCGCATTTGCAAGTGCCTTCGCAACAAGTGCCATAGACTGTGTATCTCCTAATTTGATGCCATCGTCCTCTTCTATCTCTTCAATTGTTTCAAGTTCCTGTTCTTCAGAAGTACTCTCTTCTTCTGTTGCTTGTGTTACCTCTGCTGCCTTTGTCGGCATCTGTATATTCACATCTAATGCAGCTAGCTGTTCTACCACCTTCTGCAATAATGGTTTGTATTCTTCTTCGTTGGCTGCAACTTCTTCCGCAGATTCAGTTTCATCTACTTTTTGATTTGTCTTTTGCGCTTGAATCTCTGCAGATTCCGCTTCCAACTCTTCCATCAGTCTTCTGACATCATCCGAGAGGATCTCTTCCTTCTCTTCCTCTGCCACCTCTTCAGTCTCCGACTCAGTTTGAGCCTTTTCCTGCTCCACTCTCTCGAGTTCTGCCTGAATCATCTGCGCATTTTCCTTTTGTTCTTCCTGGAAGTTCTGTACAAGTTCTTCGATACTGAGCGAAGGCTTGTCCTCTGTCGGTGCTTCTTCCTCTACTACAGTCACGTCTTCCACTGGCGCTGCTTCCACTGGTGTCAATTCCTCAGATACTTCCTCGGCCACCGCCTCAGTCTCTGCCACAGGTTCCTCTGCTGTAACTTTTTCTTCCTTCGGCTCCTCCACAGGCTTCATACCCGGACGATTCATATACTTCTCATGCTGCAATGGTGTCAATGGCTTGTACTGCATCTTAAGCTCCATCGCTTTGTAGATATATTTACCCTCACTGAACCAGATAATTAAGTCGTCGCATTCTTCCAGACACTCTGTAATCATGCCGGCTTCTCTGTATAATCCCGCAAGTTCAAATGCCCATTTCTCAATATATTCTACCTTCTTAAAAGCTTCCAAAACAGCAATCTGATCTTCCAATGGAGCGTTCTTAGCCTTTAAAATCTTATATTTAAAGATGAAACCATTCGGATCCTTCGGCGCCAAGGTCATGAATTCTTCATAACAATCCATTGCTTCCTTGAGTTCTCCCATCTTCAGCGCAAGAGTTCCCAAACGATAAATAATCTTCTTGCTCTCAGGCGCACGATCATATGCTAAGAATAGAATATCTCTACTCTTCTGAAATTCACCATTCGCTTCATAAACTTCACTCACGGCATTCAGAACAGCTACATTCTTAACCTTCTTCCACTCCATGCTCTCCGCAATGTCAAGTGCCTCCTTGTAAGACTTCTGCTTCATATATTCAAACATTTGCTCTGTTTTTAAACGAAATTCTTGCTTGTCCACAACTTTCACCTCTAAAAGTATTATTACTTTCTTCATTCTAACACACGCGTCAGGCAATGTCAAAAAAGTTGTAACAAAAACGTAACAAATTTTTACCCAACAAAAGAGGGCTCTACAACAAATGTTGGGGTGTGTGCGGAAAACAGATGTTTTCAATGACAATTTCAACCACTTATAAAGGATGCGCTTCGGAACGTTCTTTTCTATTACCAGAGCAGTGTAAGAGAACCTAGTGTTTCTTGAATCCCAATTCACATAAAAGTCACTTGCAAAAAAGTATGTTTGAGAAACCATGCGCTCTGCGTCTGAAATATATGCTCGACAACTGTGCGAGAGATTCTGGAAAAGACTAAGCAACTGCGTCCAGAGATAATATAAGGGTGGCTGTTACAAAACTC
>JAZNHX010000119.1:0-5955 GCA_045577115.1 Faecalimonas sp.
AATAATGTTAAACGAGTAGGGGATGACATGGTGTGGATTAGAAGAAAATTCAAGCATTGATGATGTCCTTAGTAGTCACGCTACACACTTTACTACTATTTTGACTACTAAAGAGTGGTAATAACATGCCATAATATGCTATAATCTATCCCGTAGCCAAAACTACAACAACTTTAACAATAACCAAAGAAACCCCGCGAAACTGGGCATTTCACGGCATTTTAAGGAGATTGAAATCTATGATTAAAGTATTATTCATCTGCCACGGCAATATCTGTCGCAGCACTATGGCCGAAATGGTCTTCAAACACCTCGTCAGACAAGCAGACCTCACATCAGAGTTCTACATTGACTCTGCTGCAACGAGTAGGGAGGAAATCGGAAATGGCGTGCACTATGGAACCAGACGCAAACTTGCTGAGGTTGGAATTCCATGTAGTGATCATAGGTCAACGCAGATTACAAAGGCAGACTATAACAAATATGATTATCTGATTGTGATGGATAACAATAACATACGCAACTTAATGCGCATCATCGGTTCTGATCCGGAGCAGAAGGTTAGTATGCTGCTTGATTATGCGGGAAGACCGGGGCAGTCGATTGCTGACCCTTGGTACACCGGTAATTTTGACATCACTTATGATGACGTTCTAGAGGGCTGTGAAGGACTGTTGGAATATCTGACAGAGCATGAAATGTAATCACACATCAAATGTAACAACACGGAGAACTAATATATGAACATTTTAAACATCGAGCATGTGAGCAAGATTTTTGGAGAAAAGAAAATATTTGACGATGTTTCATATGGTATCCATGAGGGTGATAAGATTGGTATCATCGGTATCAACGGAACCGGTAAGACCACGCTTCTGAAAATGATTGCAGGTTTAGAGGAAACGGATGAGGGGCATATCATCAGAAAAAATGGACTTCGCATCACCTATTTGCCGCAGAATCCGGAATTTCCGGAGGGTGCGACGATTCTGAACTATGTCACACAAGACAAGGAATACGAGGCAAGAAATATTTTAAACAAACTGGGAATAACGGACCACGATGCAACCATCACTCACCTTTCCGGTGGTCAGAAGAAACGTGTTGCACTTGCTAAGGCGTTGGTAAATCCGGCAGATGTATTGATTCTTGATGAGCCAACCAACCATTTGGACAATGAGATGGTGACATGGCTGGAGGAATATTTGATTGCGTTCAAGGGCGTGATTATTATGGTGACCCATGACCGTTATTTCTTAGACCGCGTGACAAACAAGATTCTGGAAATCAGTCATGGAAAACTATATGGTTATGAAGCAAACTATTCGAAGTTTTTAGAGATGAAGGCGCAGAGGGAAGAGATGGAGCTTGCGTCGGAACGCAAACGCCAGAGTATTCTTCGCATGGAACTTGAGTGGGCAAAGCGTGGTTGTCGTGCAAGAACGACGAAGCAAAAGGCGAGATTAGATCGCTTAGAGGCTTTGAAAAATGGACAGGCACCAATTCGTGATGCGAATGTGGAACTGGAATCTATTGGAACGCGTATGGGCAAGAAGACAATCGAGTTTCACAATGTAACCAAGCAATATGACGACAAACGATTAATCAACCAATTTAATTACATCGTATTGAAGAACCAGCGGCTTGGTATTATTGGTCCAAACGGCTGTGGTAAGACAACACTTATGAAACTGATTACAGGCAGAATTCAGCCGGATAAAGGTGAGATTGTAATTGGTGACACGATTCAGATTGGATATTTTGCGCAGGAAGCGGGAGATATGAATGAGAATCAGCGAGCGATTGATTACATCAAGGACGTTGCAGAATATGTTCCGACGAAGGATGGCAGAATTACGGCTTCGCAGATGCTGGAAAGATTCTTGTTTGATGGGAACCTGCAGTACACGCCGATTGGTAAATTGTCAGGTGGTGAGAAGAGAAGATTATATCTTTGCAAGGTGCTTATGGAGTCTCCGAATGTACTCATACTCGACGAGCCGACCAACGATCTAGATATCCCGACACTTACCATTTTGGAGGATTACTTAGAGTCTTTTAACGGTATTATCGTTGCAGTTTCGCATGACCGTTATTTCCTGGATAATCTGGTTGACCGCATTTTCGCATTTGAGGGAGAAGGCGTGTTGAAACAATACGAAGGTGGATACACCGATTATCTGGAAGCGAAACAAAGATATGCCACAGAGAATACAGTAAAACAAACAGACAACAAGAAAACAAACAGCAGGGATGACTGGAAGCAAAATCGTCCAACGAAGCTGAAGTTCTCTTATAAAGAACAGAAGGAATATGAAACGATTGATGAGGACATCGCGGCCTTAGAAGAGAAGATTGAAGAACTAGATGCGCAGATGTCAGCCAATGCGACCAATTCTGCGAAGTTATCTGAGGTTCTGAAGGAGAAGGAAGAGGCAGAACATGCACTAGAGGAGAAGATGGAACGCTGGGTGTATCTGAATGATTTGGCGGAACAAATCGAAGCGCAAAAAAACTGATAAAAAGGTATTGACAAAGCAATATTCTGTTGCTATTATAAAAAAACAGAACGCACTCTGTTTTTTGAAATATTATGAGAAAGACGAGGAAAAATATGAAAAAACAGGTATTTTCGTTGTTAGTAAACAACAACACGGGATTGCTTAGCAGAGTGGCAGGACTCTTCAGCAGACGTGGATACAACATTGACAGTATTACATCGGGAACAACGATGAATAAGAGTCTTACCAGAATTACGGTAGTTGCTACCGGAGATGTGCAGATTCTATCACAGATTGAAAAGCAACTTGCAAAACTTGAAGATGTGGTGGACATCAAGATCTTGAAGGATGGCGAATCAGTTTGCAGAGAACTGATTATGTTGAAGGTGAAAGCAAATGCAGCGCAGCGAGCAGAGATTGTTGCGGTGGCAGACATTTTCAGAGCGAAGATTGTAGATGTTGAGACTGATTCTTTGATGCTTGAGATGACAGGTAACCTTTCTAAGGTTGAAGCATTCCTGAATCTGATGTCAGGATATGAGATACTCGAACTTGCCCGTACCGGTATCACAGGATTATCAAGAGGGGCAGACGGTGTGTTCGACACCGAAGCGTAGTTTAACTACATAATACCATATTACATAGTAAGCTAGAGGCAAGGGCCTTTAACTAATAAACGAGAGCTATAATAATTTAGGAGGATATAAAAATGGCTAACAAAATTTATTATCAAGAGGATTGTAACTTATCATTATTGGAAGGAAAGACAATTGCAGTTATCGGTTACGGTAGCCAGGGACATGCACATGCGTTGAATGCAAAAGAATCTGGATGCAACGTTATCATCGGTCTCTACGAAGGAAGCCGTTCATGGGATAAGGCTGTAAAACAAGGTTTTGAAGTTTACACAGCAGCAGAAGCAGCTAAAAAAGCTGACATCATCATGATTTTGATCAACGATGAGAAACAAGCTGATTTATACAAAAACGATATCGAACCATACTTAGAAGAAGGCAACATGTTAATGTTCGCTCATGGTTTCAACATTCACTTTGGATGTATCACACCTCCAAAATACGTTGACGTAACTATGGTTGCTCCAAAAGGACCTGGACACACAGTTAGAAGTGAATATCAGGCAGGCAAAGGTGTTCCTTGTCTTGTAGCTGTTGAGCAGGATGCATCAGGACAGGCATTAGACAAAGCTTTGGCTTACGCAGCAGCAATCGGTGGAGCAAGAGCAGGTGTTCTTGAAACTACATTCCGTACTGAGACAGAGACTGACCTCTTCGGTGAGCAAGCAGTTCTTTGTGGTGGTGTTTGTGCACTTATGCAAGCTGGTTACGAAACATTGGTTGAAGCTGGATACGATCCAAGAAATGCTTACTTCGAATGTGTTCATGAGATGAAATTAATTGTTGACCTTATTTACCAATCAGGTTTTGCAGGAATGAGATACTCAATCTCTAACACAGCTGAGTATGGTGATTACATCACAGGACCTAAGATTATCACAGAAGAGACTAAGAAATCTATGAAGAAGATTCTTTCTGACATTCAAGATGGTTCATTTGCAAAAGAGTTCTTGTTGGATATGTCTGATTCTGGACAACAAGTTCACTTCAAGGCAATGAGAAAGATTGCTGCAGAGCATCCGGTAGAAAAAGTTGGTGAGGAAATCAGACAACTTTACAGCTGGAACAACGAAGAAGATAAGTTTATCAACAACTAATTTTTAAACTACATTATGCCATAAAGGCCGGTGCGAAAAATCTTTTCGTGTCGGCTTTTTCATGTTGATTTTTGTCGGAAATATTGGTAAAATTTAAGTAATTATTTTTTACATAAGGAGGAGATTTTTAAGATGGACAAATTCTTTAAAATCAGTGAGAGAGGTTCTACAGTAAGAACCGAAATCTTTGCCGGCCTTACAACGTTTTTTGCTATGTGTTACATCGTTGTTGTTAACCCAGCTCAGGTTGCAGCAGGTGGAGCAAGTGGCTGGTTGGCAGAATTAGGTGCAGATAGCGCAGCACTCGGACAAATCTGGAATTCCGTATATATTGCATCTATCTTAGTTGCTATTGTGGGTACATTACTTATGGCGTTCTATGCAAAGATGCCATTTGCACAGGCTTGTGGTATGGGTCTTAACTCATTCTTCTGTACTTCATTTATTTCAGCAGCACATTTCAGCGGTGTTGATTTGATTGATGGTTATCAGTCAGGTCTTGTTATCATTTTCCTTTCAGGTATTGTATTCCTGATTCTGTCAGTGACAGGACTTAGAAAATACATTGCTACAGCATTGCCTGATTGTTTGAAAAAAGCAATTCCTGCAGGTATCGGTCTTTTCATTGCTTACATTGGATTCCAAAATGTTGGACTTATCCAAGGAAACCAATACACAGTATCTGCTTTGTTTGATTTCCACGGAACAATCGCAGGAGCAGAATCAGGATTTGCTGCATGGGTTGCAGTGGCACCGGTTGTTCTTACAATTGTTGGATTAGTATTAATCGGAATTCTTGCAAAGAAAAATGTAAAAGGAAATGTAATCATCAGTATTCTTGCTGTTACTGTTTTATACTATGTAACAACACTTACAAAACCATCATTTGACCTTGGAAATATTGGACAATCATTCAAAGATTTCGCAACAGTAGGTCTTCCAGGTGTTTTCAGTGGTAAGGCATGGACAAATGCATTCTCAGGTGCTCATATCGGTGGTGTATTTAATGCAGTTGCAATCATTATCACATTCTGCCTTGTTGATATGTTCGATACAATCGGAACATTATATGGTACAGCAGCTCAGGCTGATATGCTTGACGAAAATGGTGATCCAATCAATGTAAATAAAGCGATGCTTTGTGACTCTATCGGTACAACAGCAGGTGCAGTTCTTGGTACATCTACATGTACAACTTTCGTAGAATCTGCAGCAGGTGTTGGCGCAGGCGGAAGAACAGGTCTTACAAGTGTTGTTGTATCAGCATGTTTCGCAATCTGCTTATTCCTTAGTCCATTAGCTACATTGATTCCTTCATGTGCTACATCACCGGCACTCATTTACGTTGGTGTTCTTATGATGAAGAACTTCGCAAAAGTAGATATGGAAGATGCATTGTCAGCAATTCCGGCATTCATCGCTTTGATTGTTATGGTATTATCATATTCAATCTCAAGTGGTATCGGATTTGGAGCAATCGCATATGTACTTATCGCATTGTTCACAGGAAACTATAAAAAGAAAGATATCGTTGTTACGATTATTGCATTATTATTTGTTGCTAGATTCTTAATGATTATTATGTAATAGATACATAAAAAAGTCCCTCTCAGCACGAGAGGGACTTTTTTGTGTGGAATTAATGGAAATAAAAAAGACAACCCATGACGGTAGGTTGTCCTGTTTATATGTTTAAAATTAAGCAATACCGTTAACAGCTTT
>JAZNHX010000120.1:0-5077 GCA_045577115.1 Faecalimonas sp.
GGATTTGCAAAACTCTCTTCATACATTTCCCCTGTTACATCCCTGTAAATGCTCTCATTTTCACTTTTTAGTTCCTCTAATGTACACTCAGCATTCGGCTTTTTCTCAAGACGATTCTTAATCGCATCAATCTCTAAGATAAACCCTGCAACCTTCTGAAAGTAATCACGGTAGACCGGTGCCACCGTATCTTCATGTACAATAGAGCGAATTCTCTCTATTGCAAGTTCATATCTTTCATTCATTTAAAATAAACCTCTGCAAAAAATTAAAATAAATCCGAGAATAAAAGATGCGCTGCACGCCACCCCAATCTTGCAAGTGAGGTAGTCCTTCTCGCGCTCCTTAAATCCGTGTATACCCATGTACAGACCACATCCGGAAAGTATCATGGAAACGAGGCCAAGCGCCCCGATAAATGGTGCCGCTCCTCCTCTGCTAACATACGCCTTCGCAAGCATCGCTGTCAGAAGCACAAGCACAACTCCTGAAATCACACATGAAGAGATTCCCCTTTTGGAGTGTTTCAGCTTTGCCTGACCATATTTTCTATTCTTACGTCTTCGACGTTCTCTTTCTCTATCGTGTTCTCTTTCTCTTTGCACTATACATTCTCCTCATCGCGTTGCATATCAGGAAAAGCAGATATCCAATCACCGCTCCCAGCGTGTTGAGTATCAGATCATCCACGTCAAAACGTCCAACCTTTGTCACCAGTTGGAACACTTCCACCACCATACTCAAAAACAGCCCGTCAAATACTGTTCCCCAGAAACTTCTGCGCTTGCTCGCCATCGGCTCAAAAAAACCAAACGGCACAAACACCAATACATTTCCAAATAGGTTGACAGCGGACCACACACCAAGCTGGTCGCGATATTCCCAAAAACGCTGAATCTCTAAAAACGGAGTCAGGTTGTAGTGGTATTCCTCCATGACTCCGCTTCTTCCATACCAATCTGAAAAAATCAAGAAATAAAGTATAAATAAAATGTACACTACAAACAGAATCTTACCCAATGTACGAAACTGTTTTCTTTTATTCGTGTCCAATTTTGCTTCCTCTCGATTCTATTTTACACCGTATTGCTCATAGTATGCGTCGATTGATGCTTTCAATGTGTCGTCGATAATGACTTCACCCTTATATTCCTTGTTGTGCAAATATTCCACAACATCAGCCATAGAAACGATCGCTGCTGTCTCAAATCCATACAAATCCTTCACTTCATCGAGGGCACTCTTCTCTCCGCCTTTACCAACTTCCATACGATTTAACGAAACCATAAGTCCCACAATCTCTACATCTGCAGCACCTTTTACCTTCGGAACCGTCTCTTCCATCGATTTGCCTGAAGTTGTAACGTCTTCAATCATGATGACTCTGTCGCCGTCCTGCAGTTTGCTTCCAAGGAAGCTTCCCTTGTCTGCGCCGTGGTCTTTCTCTTCCTTACGGTCAGAGCAGTAACGAACTTCTTTTCCATATAATTCACTATATGCAATTGCAGTTACAACACTAATCGGAATTCCCTTGTAAGCAGGTCCAAAGAGCACATCAAAATCATCTCCATATGTGCTGTGGATTGCCTTCGCATAGTATTCACCTAATTTCTTCAGTTGTGAACCTGTCACATAACCGCCTGCATTCATAAAGAAAGGAGACTTTCTACCACTCTTTAATGTGAAATCTCCGAATTTTAAAACCTTGCTGTCTACCATGAACTCGATAAACTCTTTCTTGTATTGTTCCATGTGTAATCCTCCGTGTTTCATACTTGTTAACTCTTTTAATAGTAGCACAAAATTCCAGTGTTGACAATTCAAAATGTGCGGTTGTTTTGAGTGTATTTGCGCGGTTGTGTCGAGTGTATTATGAGCAATATACAGTTGACCGAACCCCTTGTTTATATTACAATATTTCTATAAATATTCGAAAACAAACAGACAGAAAGGAGACCTTTACTATGGGACGTTTAAATGGAAAAGTTGCTATTATCACAGGCAGTAACTCCGGAGTAGGAGCTGCTACCGCTAAATTGTTTGCAAAAGAAGGGGCTAAAGTTGTAATCAGTGCACGTCGTCTTCCGCAGTTGGAAGAAGTGGCTGAGGAGATTCGCGCAGCCGGCGGCGAAGTACTTATTGTACAAACGGATGTATCTAAGAAAGAGGATGCAGAGAACCTTGTTGCTAAGACCGTGGAGGCATTCGGAAAGGTGGATGTACTCGTAAACAACGCGGGAGTTCTCGAAGCAGGTCTCAAACCAATCGAGTGCTACGAAGACGAAGACCTTGAACGCGTATTTTCAATTAACACAAAAGGAACACTTTACTGCACAAGAGCTGCCGTAAAAGAAATGATGAAGAACAACTGCGGTTCCATCATCAACTTGGATTCCGTTGCAGGCCAGTTCGGTACAGGTGGTGCTGCTTACGTAACAAGTAAGGCGGCTATTATCGGTGCGACAAAACATACTGCACTTCGTTTCGCAGGCACAGGAATCCGCTGTAACTCAGTAAACCCAAGTACAATTGCTACTCCAATGGCTAAGACAGATCCTGCAACACTCAATCAGGATATGTTCGGACAGATGAGAAAACATATGAACTTGTCTGTACCGGTGTGTATGCCGGAAGATGTTGCAAATATTCTGCTGTTCCTGGCAAGCGATGAATCAAGAGCGATTACAGGACAGGTGATCGTGTCTGACTTTGGGGCAACGTTATAAATTGAATACTACATAACGATTTAATATTTGAGTGGAATCTCGCTTGGGGGATTCCACTTTTCGTGAAAGCAGAGGATTTATCTATGAAAATAGCAGTTGTAACAGGAGCATCCAGCGGTATGGGTCGTGACTTCGTCTACGCCATTGACAAAGAATATGCTCTGGATGAAATATGGGTAATTGCAAGACGTGAGGAACGCTTGATAGAATTACAAAGCGCGTGCAAGGCAAAAATTCGACCACTTGCATTGGACTTAATGTGTAGAGAAAGTTTTGATGTGTATAAGGGGTTACTGGAAGAATGCAAACCGGAGATACATATTCTCGTAAATGGTGCCGGATTCGGACTCTTCGGTGAATTCATGGAAATGGACTTGGATAAACAACTTGATATCATTGAGCTGAATTCCAAGGCTCTCACTGCCATGTGCTACCTTAGCATTCCGTATATGCCGGCAGGTAGCCATCTTGTAAATCTGGCATCCAATTCTTCTTGGCAACCGGTTCCGTATATCAACGTATATGGTTCTTCCAAGGCGTATGCACTCAACTTCTCACGTGCACTTGGCGTGGAGTTAAGAGACCGTAAGATTCACGTCATGGCAGTTGCACCAGGCTGGATAAAAACAGAGTTCTTCGAACATGCCGTTCATGATGATACGATAAAATATTACGACAGATTCTATACTTCAGAACAGGTTGTGGATAAAGCGATGAAGGATATGAAGAAAGGTAAGAGTGTTTCGATCATGGGATTCCCTGTACGCTTGCAGGTACGGATGGTGAAATTGTTGCCGGTGAAATGGATTATGGGGATATGGTGTAGGCAGCAGGGGTGGTAGGCCCCTGCTGTTTTTGTTACTCTAAATGTAGCATTTTCCTTGCAAAGGCATCTGCTTCTGTCTCCAGCCTTTGCATTAACTTATCATTTTCGATGGTATAGTTTTCATCACTAATCATGAGAATCTTAATTCGTTGTTGCATAATATGTCCTAATTCATGAAATAGTGAGAACCAGAACGAATCTTCATTCTGCTCGCAGTTATTAAGAGCTAGAATCACCTTTTCCTTACCCAGCCACTTTACTGCTCCTTTTACCTTGCATTTTTTTAAGTTAGGTAATAACACCAATGCAACGCCACTGTCTGCCAGCATCTTATCCAACTCGGCACATGCTTCTTGCGGTTTCCACGAAGCCATTTCTTGAATCTTAGGTAGCACTTCTTCTAATTTCTTTTTGTTAAAGTTCTGCACTTCTTTTTGCATTCCCATGTTAATTGCTGTCTGTACCCAGGCATTCGAGTTCATGATTTGAACACTTCTATCCGTTTCAGTTTCTGTCTTGTATTGAATCAAGAAATCTCTTCTTTTCAATATTTCCAATGAAGATATTCTGAAATACTTCTGCAACTCTTTCACTTTGTCTACTTTCTTTGTGACAGATGCAACAACACCCAGATTCTCCCAAAAATTATAATCTATATCTTTAACTAATTCACATTCGGCATCAGCTTGCATCATTTTTTCTATTTCTAACTTCTTCTCAATGTATTTTTGATTGAGATTCAGCCACAAAGAAACAGATGTGCCAAACACAATTGACAAATTCATCGCCATCTCATCAGACAAATTTGCCTTTCCATTAATCAAATCACTCACATTTTTTCCTGAAGTCTGTAATCGTTTAGCCAATTCATCTTGACTCATCCCTTCATATTCGAGCATTTCTTTTACATAATATCCCGGATGAAATGCAATTAAATCTTTGTATTCCAACTTACTCATAATGCTTTGACACCTCCCACACTAATACAATCTTCGTAGTTTTATAAAGAGCATTCAAATCTTTATCCTTTCGTTCATTCCCTTGCCCGTCTAATGGTTTTATAATCAATCGATATCCGGATCGTCTTCCTAAATCTAGAGCATACTGTCCTTCTCGTTCTCCTTCTAAAGAATGCAAATGATACATTCGCATGTCATATATATCTTGGAGGTTATCCGCACTTTCGAAAACATTGATTAAGGAATGTAATTTCTCTGAAACAGTTGCATTTAATTCCTTTTGCGCTTGTCTGTAATCTGTGCAAAGTTTTTTTAGTTTTGCATTCCGATATTGTATTTCTATAAAACTTCCTCCTTTGAATTTATTTTACCTTTTTGGTAATATTTTTATTTATCATATCATAAATGTAATGAAAATGCAATTCGAATTATTTATTTTCATGTTCTTTTCATTTAACAGTGCAAACTATGAAAAAAACATAGAAAATGCCAAACAGCAGGGGAAGTGCCCTGCCGTTTGTCTCATACTCCTATTTATCCCTCTTTACATAATATCCACTATATAT
>JAZNHX010000121.1:0-8558 GCA_045577115.1 Faecalimonas sp.
GGTTTAACTGTAGCTCAGGATACAGAATTACGTAAGCAATTAAGAGATGCTGGTATCATCTACAAGGTTTGCAAGAACACAATGATGAAGAGAGCGTTCGAAGGAACAGAATTTGAAGGTCTCGCACAGTACTTAGAAGGACCAAGTGCTATGGCAGTATCAAAAGATGATGCTACAGCTCCTGCAAGAATCCTTTGTAAGTTCGCAAAAGACGCTGACAAATTAGAAGTAAAAGCTGGTGTTGTTGAAGGTAAAGTATACGATCAAGCTGGTGTAAAAGCATTATCTACAATTCCTTCAAGAGAAGAATTAATTTCAAAATTACTTGGAAGCATTCAATCACCAATCGCAAACTTTGCTCGTGTTATTAAACAAATCGCTGAAAATGGCGGTGCAGTAGCAGAGGCGGCAACAGAAGAAGCTGCAGTAGAAGCTCCAGTAGCAGAAGCTCCAGCAGAAGAAGCAGTAGAAACAACTGCAGAATAAGTAACAAAAAATAAAAATATAAATTTTTACGGAGGTAAATTAAAATGGCAAAATTAACAGTGGCTGAAATGATCGAAGCGATCAAAGAATTATCAGTATTAGAATTAAACGATTTAGTTAAAGCATGTGAAGAAGAATTTGGTGTATCTGCAGCAGCAGGTGTTGTAGTTGCAGCAGCAGGTGCTGGAGAAGCAGCAGCAGCTGAAGAAAAAGATGAGTTCAACGTAGAGTTAACAGCAGCAGGTGCTTCAAAAGTTAAAGTAATCAAAGTTGTTCGTGAAATCACAGGACTTGGATTAAAAGAAGCTAAAGAAGTTGTAGACGGAGCTCCAAAGGTAATCAAAGAAGGCGTTTCCAAAGCAGAAGCTGAAGAAATCAAAGCTAAATTAGAAGCCGAAGGTGCAGAAGTTACATTAAAATAATTTCATACCAGAAATTGTAAAGCACATTTAAAGAGGTCTTGCCGTATGGCGAGACCTTTCTTAGTTCTTGAAAAACTTTAGGGGAAGTGGTATGATAGAAAACGCAAAAAAGTACAAAGGAGATATCTTGTGATAATCGATATACATAGCCACATTCTGCCCGGGATTGATGACGGTGCTAAAAATATGCAAGAAACAATAGAAATGATTCATATGGCAGTAGAGGAAGGAATTGATGCCATTATTGCCACTCCGCATTATGAAGTAGGTGCTGCGTCTGAGAAGAACGCAAGATACCAAGAGGTTTTCGAGGAAGTACAACAATACATTACGGGACAACAAATACCTTTGCAACTGTATCAGGGAAACGAGATATACTACAGTGGGAGTATTCCTGAGATTCTTCAGCAAGGTAGAGCTCGAACCATGAACCAAAGCCGCTACGTCTTGATTGAATTTTCGTATGGTGCGGAATATATATCCATGCAACGAGCACTTAGTATGTTGCTGTATGCGGGATATTGGCCGATACTTGCCCATGTCGAACGGTATACAACATTGCGAAAAATGAATCGTTTAGAAGAAATTGTTCGTATGGGAGTGTATATTCAATTGAATGCGAGTGCTATCATCGGCCGTGATGGTTGGCAGACGAGACGTTACTGTCATAAACTTTTAAAAAATCAATTGGTTCATGCGATTGGAACGGACGCACATGGGAGTCAGCGCAGACGCCCAAAAATCAGAGAATGTATTGCGTATTTAGACAAGAAGTACGGAATCGAATATCGCAAACAGATTTGCGAACATAATCCGATTAGCATTATCCGGGGAGAAAAGATCATATAAAAGCTCTACAACAAATGTTGGGGTGTGTGTGGAAAACAGATATTTTCAATGACAATAAACGATTTTATAAACATACGCTTCGGCACATTCTTTTCTATCAGAGCAGGGGCTTCAGGAACAAGAGTTTCTAAGAATCCCATTCACATGAAGATATTACACTTGCAAAAAGTAAACTCGAAACCAATAGCGCTCTGTGTCTGAAATATGTGTGAGATAACCTCGTGAGATTCTGTGAAAAGCCTTACAACTGCAGGACAGAAAATGTGGGTGGCTGATACAATTGTTTGAACAACGGGAGTTTTGTATCAGCCTCCCTTATATCATCTCTGGACGCAGTTGCTTAGTCTTTTCCGGAATCTCTCGCACAGTTGTCGAGCATATATTACAGACAAAGTCGGATCGTAGCCATGTCGCTCTGTGAGCCAAGGAGTTGCTGCTTGCTGTTGTCTTCCTAAGACCGCTTGGCCTCCGACTTAAACCAATAGCGCTCTGTGTCTGAAATATATGTGAGATAACCTCGTGAGATTCTGTGAAAAGCCTTGCAACTGCAGGACAGAAAATGTGGGTGGCTGATACAATTGTTTGACCAACGGGAGTTTTGTAACAGCCACCCTTATATCATCTCTGGACGCAGTTGCTTAGTCTTTTCCAGAATCTCTCGCACAGTTGTCGAGCATATATTTCAGACGCAGAGCGCATGGTTTCTCAAACATACCTTTTTGCAAGTGACTTTTATGTGAATTGGGATTCAAGAAACACTAGGTTCCCTTACACTGCTCTGGTAATAGAAAAGAATGTTCCGAAACGCATCCTTTATAAGTGGTTGAAATTGTCATTGAAAATATCTGTTTTCCACACACACCCCAACATTTGTTGTAGAGCCACAAAAAAGAGACGTGGCAAATATCAATCACTTCACCACGTCTCCACAATCACTAATCCCACAACAATTCAGCGTTTTCCCGTCCTGCATCACGAACCATTAGTTCATGTACAGCCTCCGCTGCTGTCTTATCCTCAAATAACACTCGGTTTACCTGCTCAATAATCGGCATAGACACATCATACTTTTTAGCAAGTGCAAGTCCTGCTTTTGCAGAATACACACCTTCTACTACCATCTGTACTTCGTCCATCGCTTCCTGCATGGTCTTACCCTGACCCATAAGATAACCAGCCTTTCGGTTACGGCTGTGCACGCTGGCACAGGTTACAATAAGGTCACCGATTCCGGTAAGTCCTGCAAATGTCTCAGCCTTTCCGCCCATCTTCACACCAAGTCTTGTAATCTCTGCGATACCTCTTGTAATGAGGGCTGCTTTTATATTATCACCGTATCCTAGTCCGTCTGCCGCTCCCGCCGCAAGTGCAATGACGTTCTTAAGGGCTCCGCCAATTTCAATTCCTAAGATATCAGGACTTGTATATACACGGAAGAAATCATTCATAAATGCAGCCTGCAAATATTTTGCAGTCTCCTTTGTTTTCGCTCCAACTACAATTGTTGTTGGAATCTGTCGTCCAACCTCTTCTGCGTGACTTGGGCCTGACAATACAGCAACATCTGCCTCCGGAAGTTCATCTTCAATCTGCTCTGACAACGTCATCAAAGTATCTTCTTCAATACCTTTCGCAACATTGACAACTTTCTGTCCTGGTTTAATGTATGCCTTCATACTTCTTGCAGTACTTCTCGTAAAAATAGATGGCACTGCCAACACAAGGAAATCCTTGTCCTCCATGCCTTCCTCCAGATTATTGGTAAACACCATGTTCTCAGGTAGTTTTACACCCGGAAGTTTACTCTTATGTTCTCTTTCTGTCTGAAGCATTTCCACTTCTTTTTTGTCAATCGACCATACTGTCACATCATGTCCGTTCTTATACAACAAAAGTGACAATGCAGTTCCCCAACTACCCGCTCCTAAGATTCCTACTTTAGCCATCACTAAACCTCCTATGATTTCTTACCTATTTTTCTAACATCCGTTTTGTTTTCTGTTCCGTTTAACAATCTCTTGATGTTTGCACGGTGCCTCCATATCGCCAAAATTGCCAACGCAATTGCAATTGCATAGAATTCATACAAATCGCCATTCGGCAAAAGAAGCATACCGGCTTGTCCTTTCACTACTACCATAATTACAAACAGAATCATGATGACAATGGAAGCCAATGACACATATTGTGTAATTAACACTAGGCCTATAAATACAACAGCTACAATCAGAAACATGCCCGGATGCACTGCTAAAATCAGCCCTGCGGTCGATGCAATCCCCTTTCCACCTTTGAACTTTAAATAAAACGGAAAATTGTGACCAAGCACGGCACCTAAACCCGCATACATTGCATACAAGACCTGACGTGGATCCTGTATAAACATAAATTGAACAACTGTAACCGCCAACACACATTTGAGGCAATCACCTATAAATGTAATAACCCCCGCCTTCCAGCCAAGTGTCCGAAGTGCGTTGGTCGTGCCTGCATTTCCGCTTCCATGCTTACGAATATCTATCTTTTTTATCTTTCCATAGATATAACCTGTCTGAATCAATCCAAACAAGTAACCGATTACTACACATAATAGACGTTCCATGCTTATTGCTCCTTTTCCTTGCGTTCACGGATAAAGAATTTGAGTGAAGTTCCTCTAAATCCAAATGCCTCTCGAATCTTATTCTCCAAGTATCTAGTATATGAGAAATGCATCAGTTCCTTATCGTTCACAAAGATAACAAATGTCGGTGGTTTTACGGAAACCTGTGTAATGTAATATAGTTTGAGGCGTTTCCCCTTATCTGAAGGTGGCTGCTGCATTGCAACTGCCTCTGCCATGATCTCATTGAGAACACCGGTTGCCACGCGAAGTGTCTGATTCTCCATAACCATGTCAATCATATCATACAATTTACTAAGACGCTGTCCCGTATGAGCTGACACATACATAATCTCAGCATACGGCATGTACGCCAGTGTTTTGCGAATGTCCTTCTCGAACTCATTCATGGTCTTGTCATTTTTCTCAATAGCATCCCACTTATTTACAACAATGATGATACCTTTGCCGCGTTCATGTGCAATACCCGCAATCTTCGCATCCTGCTCAGTAATGCCTTCTGTTGCATCAATCACCATAAGCACCACGTCGGCACGTTCCACCGCTGTTACAGTACGAATGATACTATAACGCTCTAATTCTTCTTTGATCTTATTCTTACGGCGAAGTCCCGCTGTATCGATAAATACATATTCTTTTCCGTTGTGCTTAATCGCCGTATCAATCGCATCTCTGGTTGTACCTGCGATATCTGATACAATCACACGATTTTTACCGAGAAGTTTGTTAACAATCGAAGATTTGCCCACATTAGGTTTGCCGACAATCGCAATTCGCGGTCTATCGTCTTCCTCTTCCTCCCCGATGCCTTCCGGGAAATGCTTTGTCACTTCATCAAGCATATCGCCGATCCCAAGTCTTGACGATGCTGAAACCGGTATTGGATCACCAATACCAAGGTTATAGAATTCATATACATCACCCATAAACTTTTCAAAGCTATCCACTTTATTTACCACAAGTACAACTGGCTTTCCGGAACGGCGAAGCATATCTGCCACCTTTGAATCGGCATCCTGTAATCCCTGCCTTACATCAGTCAGGAAAATGATAACATCCGCCGTATCAATGGCAATCTGTGCCTGCTCACGCATCTGCGACAGAATGATATCTCTGCTGTCCGGTTCAATACCGCCTGTGTCAATCATCGTAAACTCGCGGTTTAGCCATGTTACCTCAGCATAGATTCTGTCTCTGGTAACACCCGGCGTATCCTTCACGATAGAAATATTTTCCCCAGCCAGTGCGTTGAATAGTGTGGATTTGCCAACATTCGGTCTTCCCACAATTGCTACAATTGGTTTGCTCATATTTAGTCTCCTACATTATCTACTGTTCATAATTGCTTGTATAAAATCCCATCCGCTTGATTTTACAATATCTACCTGTATTTGTAAAGAATCTTTCACCTCAGAAAGTGTCACATCATCAAGAAATACTTCTTCTCCGCTACGCAGCATATTGCACGGCAACAAAAGGCACTTTCCAAGCTGCTTACCATTTAGTTGCGCAATCAGATCCTGTCCTGTAATCAGCCCTGCAACCGTAATCTTTTCGCCGAAGAAATCATTGCGTATCGCATATAAATGTACTGTGATATTCGGGAACTTTTCTTTGAGTTTTCCTATCATCTTCTTGAGATACGGATATGCGAGGAATCCGGTTGCCATGGATACCTCTATCTGACGGTCATCTCCATCTGTTTCCGCATACGCTTCCTCAAATTCATTCATGAGAAGTCTTAACATTCCCACACCATTTTCCAACTGCAGATATCCGTCGTATCGTTCCTCCTCCGGCATCTCACGCTCCGCCAAAATATACCACTCATCTCCTGCATGGATGAAATGAAGTCCATACTCTTCATAGAATATCTTTTGCCATTTTTCTATGGTGTCAATCACGTTCTCGGCATCTTCTTTTGTAAATGACTCTAATGGATAAAGTCCGTCACGATATTTTGTAAGTCCCACAGGTACTACCGACACACTCTGCAAATGTGGTAAATATTTCGACATATCACGAATACTGCGTTCCAATTCTTCGCCATCGTTTATACCTTTACAGAGAACGATCTGCCCATTCATCTGAATGCCGCCCTCATAGAACTTATCGACCTTCTTAAGTGCTTCCCCTGCAAAGCGATTGTGAAGCATCTTACAGCGAAGCTCCGGATTCGTTGTATGGAACGAGATGTTAATCGGTTCCAGGTGATACTTGACAATGCGGTCCACATCATGATCACTCATGTTCGTGAGTGTGATGTAATTCCCTTGCAAAAACGAGAGTCTCGAGTCATCATCTTTAAAATACAGAGTTTCACGCATGCCCTTTGGCATCTGGTCGATAAAACAGAACATGCATTTGTTTCTACATGAACGATATTCATCCATCAACCCTTGCTCAAAGACAATGCCCAAATCCTCTTCGTAATCTTTCTCAATCTCAAGTTCCCACTCTTCGCCATCCGATTTTTCAATCAGAAGTACAATCTCCTCGTCGTTGACATAATAGTGGTAATCAAAAACATCTTCTATTGTATTATCATTGATACTAATCAGCTTATCGCCGGCTTCAATGCCCATTTCCTCGGCAATACTTCCCGGCTCTACGCTCTTTACAATGTGTTCATGCTTCATCATTATTTCCTCATATTATTATACTCTTTCTCTATCATACTAAATTTCTGAAAAAAAAGCAATTTTACGTCATTAAAATTGTTGAAGCATTTGTTAATTTTTGATAAAATGTCTGTGTTATAAAAAACTTACTATATTGGGAGGTCATAATGTCTAATATCACACAGTTAGAAAAAACACTTCCAACTGCTCCCCTTAAGATTGTTGCGTTGGATAGTTGTAAAGAATTAGGGAAAAAAGTAAATGATTACATTGTTTCTTTCAGAAAAGAGGCAGTATCTGAATATCCGGAATTGTCTGAAATTGCACATTACGACTGCGATAACTATTTAGCAGAAAGTATTTGCCCGCGTTTTGGTTCCGGCGAAGCAAAAGGTATGCTAAAGGAATCCATCCGTGGAAAAGATTTGTTTATCATGGTTGACGTATGCAACCACAGTCTTACATATAAGGTAAACGGTCACATCAATCATATGTCACCGGATGACCATTACCAGGATTTGAAGCGTATTATCTCTGCTGCTACAGGCAAAGCACGTCGCATCAATGTGATGATGCCGTTCCTATATGAAAGTCGCCAACATAAACGTACCAAGAGAGAATCCCTCGACTGTGCTCTTGCCCTTCAAGAACTGATGGATATGGGCGTATCGAACATTATGACCTTTGACGCACATGACCCTCGTGTGCAGAATTCCATTCCGATAAAAGGATTTGATAACTTCTCACCAAATTATCAATTTATGAAAGCATTGCTCCGCGCAGAGACGGATCTTCAGGTAGACAAAGATCACTTGATGATTATCAGCCCGGACGAAGGTGCAATGCATCGTGCTGTATATCTTTCAAACGTATTGGGTGTTGACATGGGGATGTTCTACAAACGTCGCGACTACTCTACTGTTGTAAATGGTAAGAATCCAATTGTAGCGCATGAATTCTTAGGAACAGACCTTGCAGGCAAGAATGCAATTATCGTTGATGACATGATTTCTTCTGGTGAAAGTATGCTGGATGTTGCGAAAAAGATTAAAGAACGTGGTGCGAACCGAGTGTTTGTATTTACAACCTTTGGTCTCTTTACAGAAGGTATGGCAAAGTTTGATGAGTATTACGAGAATGGGTATATTGATCGCATCATCACCACGAACCTCACCTATCTTCCACAAGAAACCTTGGATAAACCATATTTCACCTGCGCAGATATGAGCAAGTTTATCGCTTTGATTATCGATTCGTTGAATCATGATACACCAATCGGAACGGTACTAGACCCGTCAGATAAGATTCACAAATTGTTAGAAAAACATAATGCAAAATTAAATAAATAATACCACATACAAGAAGGGCATGCTGCACAATGCTGCAACATGCCCTTTTTATGGCTCTACAATAAATCTTGGGGTGTGTGTGGAAAACAGATATTTTCAATGACTATTTCAACCACTTATAAAGGATGCGCTTCGGAACATTCTCTTCTATTACCAGAGCAGTGTAAGGGAACCTAGTGTTTCTTGAATCCCAATTCACATAAAAGTC
>JAZNHX010000122.1:0-10702 GCA_045577115.1 Faecalimonas sp.
TGCACTGACTAAAAGTTGTTGTGGTGTTTCTTCGTCAAGGAACTCCGGCACTTCATCCGGTGATAAATATGTAACGCCTTTTTCACGAACAACCATTTGTCTTGCTGCGTCGATTAATTTTGCCGGTTTTACATCTCTTGGGCAACGTTCCAAACACGCAAAGCATGAAAGACATTTCCAAAGTGATTTTGATTTAACCAGGCTTTCAATATCTCCGTTTTGTACGTAAGATACGAACTGGTGTGGTTTGATGTCCATCTCATTGAAGGATGGGCAGGAAGCAGAACATTTTCCACATTTCATACATTTCAGTGGATTCACGCCGCTGATTTCTTTGATTTGATCAACTTTATTTACGTGACTCATTAGATTTCTACCTCCTCTTTTACTCCGAGCGCCTCAGCCAAGAGTTCTGTAAAGTATACAACAGGAATCTTGCCTTCTGTACTCTTATTAAGGTTATACATGCAAAGAGGACAAGCCGTAATTAACATTTCTGCGCCGAAGCCTTCTGCGCTGTCAATTATCTTGTCACACATGTTTTTCGCCATCTCTTTTTCTTTTAATGATATGTATCCGCCACAGCATTCATTGCGGTATGGGTATACAACCGGTGTTGCTCCGATTGCACGGATAAAATCTTCAATGATGGTTGGGTTCTCAGGATTATCAAATCCCAAAACTTTTCCTGGACGAAGAAGTAAGCATCCGTAGTATGCTCCGATTTTCTTGTCCTTCAGTGGATTTACCACTTTTTCTTTCAACTTGTCAAAACCAACTCTGTCGCGGAGTACTTCTAAGAAGTGCAATACTTCTGTTTCGCCTGCGTATGGTTCGTCGAGCTGCATGTAGTTGTTTGCTCTTGTGCGAATGTCTTCTACATTCTTCATGTCATCATTCACGCGTTTTACAACGTGGTGACATGCTGAGCAAAGTGTTACTAAGTCCTGACCCTTCTCTTTTGCCGCATTCAGTGTACGAACTGAAGAAAGTTTAGAAGCAATTTCGTCAGTGCCGAGTGGGTAAACCCCACCGCAGCACTGCCAATCTTCAATCTCTTCCAATTCGAAACCTAATGCTTTTGCAGAAGCTCTGGCATATGCGTCCAGATCTTTTGCTTTGTTTTTGAGGGTACATCCTGGATAATAACTGTACTTCATATCAATTCCCTCTCCTATTTAATAGCATTCTAGTATGTATTAGATTTCAATCTGTGAAATAACAGCTTTCAGAGCGTCTGCACTTGCTTTCATTTTTTCTACTTCTTCATCTGTTAACTCTACAAGTACTTTGCCTTTGTATCCTTCTGGTCCAACAAGACATAATGTGCTCATGCAAACATCTTCAACACCATATTCGCCATGCATCATTGTAGAAACAGTTGTCATAGAGTCTGAAGCTGCAAGAAGTACATTACACAATTGAACAACAGACGCAGAAACAGCATAGAATGTTGCTCCTTTGTTTGCAATAATTTTACCGCCTGATTTGCGAACATATTCAATCATAGCATCTTTATCAACTGGCTCTGCCTCTACACCACTTGCTTTCATAACAGCTGGGTATCTGTCTACCGGAATTGCTGCAATTGTTGCACAGCTCCATGGAATGAAAGAAGAATCACCATGTTCTCCATAAATATATGCATGTACATTTTTCTGAGCCACATTAAAATGTTCAGAAAGTCCACAACGAAGTCTTGCTGTATCAAGTACTGTACCTGAACCAATGATTTGATTTTCCGGAAGTCCTGACACCTTGTGGAATACATATGTCATAACATCTACCGGGTTACTTACGATAATATATTTTGCATTTGGAGCTACTTTTACAATCTCCGGTGCAATGCTTTTTAAGATATTAACGTTTGTTTGTGCTAACTCAAGTCTTGTTTGACCTGGTCTACGAGCGATTCCTGATGTGATAATAACAATGTCAGAATCTTTTGCATCTTCATAGTCACCTGCTATGATAGAAATTGGGTTTCTGAAGTAAGTTCCCTGGATAATATCCATAACTTCACCTTCAGCCTTATTTTTGTTGATATCGATCAATACAAGTTCTGACGCGATATCTTGATTTGCCAAAGTATAAGCGATAGTTGAGCCTACACTTCCAGCACCGATAATAGTAATTTTGCTGCTCATAAGCATCCTCCTATATTGTTTTTTTTTTAACAATCGTGTTTTTTTAAAAATGAGTCCTAAAACTCACCTCTTATATAATATCACAACCCACCTCTACAATCAAGTAAAATTATAGCTAGATTTGACAAATATTTATAACTTTTTTTGTAACATTTTGCCATTTATTTGTTTTATATATAAAACGAGGTGAGATTCGAATCTCACCTCGTCAATTTTTCACAATATTCAATTATGAAAGTGTTTCTAAAATCCAATCTACATCATCTGTAGTTTTCATTTTCTCAAGAACTTCCGGATCATCCAGAGTTCCTGCAATCTTACCAAGAAGATCAAGATGCTCATCACCGATACCTGCAATACCAAATACCAATTGAGCTTTTTCATCGCCGAAGTCTACACCTTCTGGATATTGAAGCATTGTTATGGCAGTCTTCTTAACTGCACCTTTTGCTTCTGATGTTCCATGAGGAATTGCAATACCCATACCCATGTATGTGGTTACAATCTTTTCACGTTCCAACATTGCTTCCACGTAACTAGGATCTACACTACCTCTCTCAACAAGGAGCTCTCCTGCTGCGCGAATCGCTTCTTCCTTTGTTACAGAAGGTTGATTTAACTTGATACTTTCTTTGATAAGAACCTGATTATTCACTTTTTTTTTATCTTCCGTATCTTCTACTGCATCTTCAGCTTTTGTATCGCCGTCAACAAGCTGAGCATATAAAGCGTCTAATTCCGGATCTGCCAAGAAGTTGTTGATGATAACCAACTTCGCTTGTGGAGCTGCTGCTCTTGCACGATCTTGAAGTGTTGCCTGTACAACTGCGATATCACAGTCTGCAGGAATGTTATCAACTGATGAATTCTTAACAACGATTTCCGGGCGTGCATCTTTGATTCTGTTGCGGAATTTGGTTGCTCCCATAGCGGAAGAACCCATACCTGCGTCACATGCAAAGATGATCTTCTTTACAGCATCTGCTGCTACTTCAACATTAGTAACTGCGATGCCTTTTGATTCTGCTTTCATAGCATCTTTTTGGCTCTGTGCTTCTTCTAAGCTCTTTCCACCTTTACCCTCAGTTGCTTTGATAATAAAGCTACTGATGAAGAAGGAAACAACTGCTGCCAAAGCTACACCGATAAGAACTGTAAGAATCTGGTTCTTTGGTGAAACTGCAAGGAACGCAATGATAGATCCCGGAGAAGCCGGTCCAACAAGTCCACAGTTTGTAAATGTAAAGTATGCAATTGCACAAATATTTGCGATGATTGGTCCAAGGATAACGATTGGATTCATCAGGATGTATGGGAAGTAAATCTCATGGATACCACCCAAGAAGTGGATAATAATAGCACCCGGTGCTGAATCTCTTGTGTTTTTATCCTTTGAAGCAAACCAGTAAGCAAGGAGAACACCAAGACCTGGACCTGGGTTAGCTTCGATCATATACATGATTGATTTTCCTGCTTCTGCAGCTTGCTCAACACCAATTGGTGTAAATACACCGTGGTTGATAGCATTGTTAAGGAACAATACTTTTGCAGGTTCTACCAAGATTGCTGCAAGTGGAAGTAAGCTATGGCTTACGAGCCAGTCAACACCTGCTGTCAATACAGCCGTAACACCTGTCATGAAAGGTCCGATTACGTAGAATCCTATGATTGCAAGAATCATACCGAAGATACCGATTGAGAAGTTGTTGATTAACATCTCGAATCCAGCCGGCATACGTCCGTCCATAGCTTCGTCGAATTTCTTAATTAACCATCCTGATAAAGGACCCATAACCATAGCTGCCATAAGCATAGGTTGACTAGAACCGGCTACACAACCCATAACTGCGATGGCACCCATAACACCACCACGTGCTCCGCCAACCATCTTACCACCTGTGTAAGCGATAAGTGCAGGAAGCAGGTAGTTTAACATAAATGGATGAATTGAAGCAAGTCCTTCGTTTGGAATCCATCCATCCGGAATAAATAATGCAGTAATAAATCCCCAAGCAATAAATGCGCCAATGTTTGGCATTACCATTGCAGAGAGAAACTTACCAAATCTCTGTAATGCGTTTTTCATTACTTTACCCTCCATTATTCTTTTGATTTTGATTTATTTCACAAGCATATTGTTGCACAAGTGAAATCGGCGATTATTTCGCTTGGCAACTTATGCTTGTTGAAAACGTTACTTCGTCTCTCTTACTTTCTTACGAACTGAGAGAATCATTGATGGTGATACAGAAAGTTCATCAATTCCCATCTTGAGGAATGTCTCTGTCATCTCCAAATCCGCACCAAGTTCACCGCAGATACCAATCCATTTGCCCTCTGCGTGAATACTGTCCGCTGCCATCCGAATCATGGCAAGGACTGCCGGATGATGCGGATCGTAGAAATCATCCAACTTCGGATTCTGTCTGTCGATTGCCAATGTATACTGTGTTAAATCATTGGTTCCGACACTAAAGAAATCCACTTCTTTGGCAAGCTCACGGCTCACCATAACAGCAGCTGGAGTTTCAATCATAATACCGATTTCCATCTCTTCATTGTATGGAATTCCGTCAGCCTTCAGTTCTGCTTTAACCTCCTCAAGTATTTCCTTAATGCGTCTAACTTCCCATACAGAAGTAATCATTGGAAACATAATTGCAATCTGTCCATAAGCAGAAGCACGTAGGAGTGCATGAAGCTGTGTTTTAAAAATATCTGTCTGTGTCAAACAAATGCGGATTGCGCGATAGCCAAGTGCAGGATTTTCTTCCTGTGGCAGATTAAAATATGCTGCCTGTTTATCGGCTCCAATATCTAAGGTACGGATAATGACTTTCTTTCCTGCCATATTTTCTGCAACAGTCTTGTATACCTGGAACTGTTGCTCCTCTGTTGGGAATGTGTCATTTTCTAAATACAAGAATTCACTTCTGAACAAGCCGATTCCGCCGGCATCATTCTGTAATACAGATCCAACATCTGATGTGTTACCAATATTGGCATAGATATTAATCTTCTGTCCGCTCAGTGTTACATTTTCTTTGCCTTTTAATTCCTGTAACAATAATTTCTTTTCACGGTCTTTTGCCTGTTTTTCTCTCATGAGTTCTAGGGTCTCTTCGTCCGGATCTATGTAAATCTTTCCGTCAAAACCATCGATAACCGCATAAGCACCGTCATATTCTTCCTTTAATTCCTCACCCAAACCGATAATTGCAGGAATATTCATTGTCCTTGCAAGAATGGCTGTGTGGGAATTCGAAGAACCATACATTGTGGCAAATCCAAGCACCTTTTGTTTGTCAAGCTGTACTGTCTCACTTGGCACCAAATCATCTGCCGCGATGATTGCAGGCTCATCCGTACTAAACGCCGCATTGCCTGCACCTGAAAGAATGTTCAGAATACGTTCTGATACATCCTTCACATCAGCAGCACGTCCTTGCATATATGCATCATCCATTGCTGAGAACATAGCAGCAAAATTATCTGCTGTTGTCGCAACTGCATACTCTGCATTCACCTGCTGATTTGTGATGATATGAATGATGGATTCTAAATAATCCAAATCCTCTAACATCATTTGGTGAATCTCAAAAATCATTGCATTCTCTTCGCCAACATCCTTCATGGCCTTTTCATACAAACCTTGCAGTTGTTCTACTGCTGAAGCCTTTGCAGCCTCAAAACGCGCCACCTCAGCCTCTGTATCTTCTACACGCCATCTCTTTACTTGTTGGTTATTTCTCTTATAAAACGCAATCTTACCGATCTCTACACCACCAAAGACACTTTTGCCTGTTAATGTAATCATTGTGTTTCATTCCTTACTTCTATAGATTTGCTTTTAAAAATTCTTCGATTGCTACGATTGCATCTGCCTCATCTGCTCCGTCAGCTGTAAGAACAATTTCATCGCCCTTTTTAGCAGCCAAACCCATGATACCGAAGATTCTCTTAGCGTCTGCTTCTTTCTCACCTTTTTTAATCTTGATGTCTGATTGGAATTTCGCTGCTTCTTTCACAAGAAATCCTGCCGGTCTTGCGTGAATTCCAAGTTCGTCTGTAATCACATACTTAAACTCTTTCATTTTTTTGTACTTCCTTTCTTTATTGCAATGCGTTAACCGCATCTTTTAAATATTCATTGACCACTTCGTAGAACTTCTCTGCCTCTACCATCTCTGCGAGTGCAGGGTCAATCGGCATCTTACCTAACACTTTCAGTCCTAGGTCAGCCGCGATTTCTTCAATATGGCTCTCGCCAAATACATGAATCTTCTTGCCGCAATCTGGACACGCAAGATAACTGTAGTTTTCCACAATACCAAGAACCGGAATATTCATTGCCTCTGCCATGTGATAAGCCTTCTTCACAATCATCTGAACCAAATCCTGTGGAGATGTTACAATCACAACTCCATCTAGTGGCAAAGATTGAAAGACTGTGAGTGGGACATCACCTGTTCCCGGTGGCATGTCTACAAAGAGATAATCAAGGTCTCCCCAGAGCACTTCCTCCCAGAACTGTTTTACCACTCCGGCAATAATCGGTCCTCTCCAGATAACCGGTGTGTCTTCACTGTCTAACAAAAGGTTCACCGACATAATTCTTGTCTCATCTTTTGCAATACATGGAAACATACCTTGTTCTGTACCAACTGCATGTTCATGCACACCATACATTTTCGGAATGGATGGTCCTGTGATATCGGCATCCAAAATACCAACCGAGTATCCTTGTTCTCTCATTAATCTTGCAAGAGAGGCAGTTACCATAGATTTTCCAACGCCGCCTTTTCCACTGATGACACCAATAACCTTCTTCACATGAGTATATTCATTTGGCGCTACTTTCATGTCCACTTTTTTACTCGGACAATTTCCTGCTTGTGCACATCCTGCACAACTCTCAGCGGAGCATGATTCATTTTTTTCCTGTTCTGCCATAACATTCACTCCCTACTCTTCTACAGCTGCGATTAATTCTACCTCGCAGAGTACATTTTTTGGTAATGTCTTTACTGCCACACAGCTTCTTGCAGGTTTTGAAGTGAAGTACTTTGCATATACTTCATTGAATGTTGCAAAATCTGCCATATCAGCCAAGAAACAAGTTGTTTTGAGCACTTTATCATAAGATGTTCCTGCCGCTTCCAAAACTGCTTCTAAGTTCTTGCAGACCTGCTCTGTCTGTCCGGCAATATCCGTCGACTCCACGGTATCGGTTGCGGGGTTGATGGCAATCTGCCCTGCGGAATAAAAAATCCCATTATGTACATATCCTTGTGAATATGGTCCTAATGCCTTCGGCGCTTTATCTGTTGTTACTATCTTCATGTCAAATCCTCCTTAAATCTTTATATTCTGTCCAAATCCCTTATTAGTCGCGTCCTGTACCAATTGCTCTGCCACACAGAGATCAAAAAGTCCCATGCCAACTGATTTAAAATAAGTTGTCTTTTGAGTAAGTTCTTCTGTGTTAACTGAAGATGCCAGAAGTTCATGCATAAGTTTCACTCTGCTCATGTCCAAAAGCCCCGATTCTAATGGCTGGCTTAAGTCTCCACTCTCTTCGCATGCATACTCCAACTCTGTATAAACATTGTCAACCAATTCAAAAATCACATCCGGAATCTCTCTCATCTCCGGTTTGTATGAACCGATTGCAATGATACATTTACCCCTCAGCAGTTCTTTATCTGCCGGTAAAACAGGCTCCGTAGCCGGTGTCGCAGTACATATAATATCGCTGTTTTCCACCAACTCTTCCACCTGCTTACATTGTACTACATTTACCGCCGGATTCGCAATAAATTTTCGCAGTCTTTCCAAGTAATTTGTCAAATCTCGGTCACTGTGATTGTAAACATAAACCGTCTCTATTGGACGTGCCGAACAAGCGTAAAGTGCAAGGTGAAAACCTTGTGTTCCGGCACCAATAATTCCTACCGTTTTACAGCCTTTTCGGGACAAATGTCGAATCCCGACACCACCTACTGCTCCAGTTCGATATGCAGTCACTGCCTGACCATCCAAAATCGCAAGTGGCTTTCCAGTCTGACGGTTATTTAAAATCACAAGTCCATCGATCGACGGTAATCCAAACTTTGCATTATCCGGAAAAATCGTTAACATCTTTGTACCAAGACTCTTCTCTGTAAAGCATGGCATATAGATTAGCGTTTGATTGCCATATGTAACAGTCGGTCTCGGCGGCATATAAAACTCACCCGAACCAAAGATGCGATATGCCTCCTCAATCTGATCCATCATACCATTCAAATCAATCGATTTTGCAATATCATCTTTGTTTAAGAATAACATATTTTTCACCCCTTGTTAAAAGAAAATTCCTTCCATTTTTAGAGAATCCTAACGGATTCTTTCAGGAAACCCTACCTTCTTCTGCACCTTTCTCAGTGTCTTTGTCGCATAGTAGTTAGCCTTTTCAGCATTATTCTTGATTATGTTATCGATATATGCTTTATCTTTTTCTAGTCTCGCAACTTCATCCTGTAATGGCTTTAATACTGAAACAACAGCTTCTCCTACTGCCATCTTAAAGTCACCATAGCCTTTTCCTTCAAATTCCTTCACAACATCCTGCTGTGACTTATTCGTACATGCACTGTAAATATCAATCAAGTTCTTCACACCCGGTTGCTCATCGCGATAGAGAATCTGTGCTTCGGAATCTGTCACCGCACGTTTACATTTGCGAATAATGGTATCCGGATCATCCATGAGATAAATACTTGCATTCGGATTCTCATCTGACTTTGACATCTTCTTCGTTGGGTCCTGAAGACTCATAATCTTCGCACCAACTTTACCGATATATGGTTCCGGAACCGTAAACACATCTCCATAGATTCCGTTAAATCTCTGAGCAATATCTCTTGTAAGTTCTAAATGCTGCATCTGGTCAATACCAACCGGAACTACATCTGACTGGAACAATAAAATATCTGCTGCCATAAGTACAGGATATGTAAATAATCCTGCATTGATGTTGTCAGCATGCTTTGCAGACTTATCCTTAAACTGTGTCATACGATTGAGTTCACCCATATAAGTAAAGCAATTCAAAATCCATGCAAGTTCGGCATGTCCTGATACATGTGATTGGTAGTAAATACAGTTTTTCTCCGGATCAAGTCCCGCTGCAATATAAAGAGTAAGAAGCGCTCTTGCTCTTTTTCTGAGTGTTGCAGGGTCCTGTCTTACTGTAATCGAATGCATATCTACGACGCTGTAAAAGCACTCATATTCATCACTTAATGTTAGCCAGTTTTTAAGGGCTCCAAGATAATTTCCAAGTGTCAGGTTTCCGGTTGCCTGCATACCGCTAAACAATACTTTTTTATCATTAATCATAACTAGTTTCCTCCGTTCACATTTACGTCTTAGTTTACCATTTGTACAGGTACTATTTCAACCCTTTTTTATGTGATAGGAAACTCCTATCACATAAAACACTCCGTGTGATGCGCAGGGGTGCGTGCAATGTAAATATTGCTTCGCAACCGCACCCCGCGCACGAGTTTGCAAGCAAACTTTTTTAATATAAAACAATTGCTTCCTGTAATATTTTTTTCACGCCGTCTTTGACTTCCACAATTGTCATTCCACAGTTCTTATGTATACCGCCCTTCCAGAAATCATTGACGGTATATCCTCTAAAAGCACCAATCAGTCCCCTTAACATTGCACCATGCGTCGCCAATAAAATGGTGCTGTCCTGATACGTTGGATTGGCAGTAAGTTCATCCAAAAAACTCTTTCCTCTAGCAAGCACATCTTCAAACGGTTCGATTCCCTTCTTATCTATATATGCTTCCGGCTGCTTGAAAAAGATTTCGATGTCTTTATCAATATCATGCATGCTAGTCGCCTCATATCCGCCAAAGCCCATCTCAATAATGCGCTCATCTTCAATGAGTTCCACATCTCGTCCTTCTAAAATAATTTGCGCCGTCTCCTTTGCTCTGCAAAGCGGACTGCAAAACGCAACATCAAAATGGACGTCATTTAAACCATCCCTTGTCCACTCCGCAACCTTTCTTCCATTTTCATTAAGCGGAACATCCGTTCTTCCCTGAAATAAATGCTGTACGTTCCAATCTGTCTCACCATGTCTCATCATATATATAATCATACGCTTCTACCTCCACATACTTTCTTAAGTATAACACTTGTTTTCAGGAAAAGAAACCTTTTGTTTACAAACAATTGGAGCTGACATATTTGTCAGCTCCCTAATAAACTAATTTATTCTTTTTCTCAACCTATCAAAAACTTCCTCATGACTATATCTCACGGAAGTCTCTTCCGCCATTCTATCTGCTTCATCCAAAGCTCTTTCCACCCTCTCAACCAACTGCGAATATGCATTCAAGCTGAGCACTACCATTGTACCATATCCATTTTTCGTTAAATATACCGGTTCTCCATTGTGAACTGTTTTTTCAATATCAGTAAACTTATTTCTCAAATCCGAAACTGGTCTAATCTGCATCTCATACATCTCCTATCATAATTTTATCATA
>JAZNHX010000123.1:0-2337 GCA_045577115.1 Faecalimonas sp.
ATGTAAAGAAATTTTCAAAGTTTGTAGGAAATAACAATGTAACGAAAGAAACAGTTATAGAATACAAAAAGTCTCTAGTAGAAAGTGGATATGCTATAAGAAGCATCAATTCTATGCTAGCATCGTTAAATAGTTTTTTGGCATATGCAGGTTATGCAGAGTGTAAAGTAAAAAGCATGAAATCACAACGGCAGATATATAGTGCAGAAGAAAAGGAGTTGACAAAAGCGGAGTACATGCGATTACTGGAGGCGGCAAAGAGTCAAACCCGCCTATATTACATTTTGCAGACAATCTGCGGAACTGGAATACGTGTATCGGAACTTTCTTATTTTACTGTGGAGGCAGTCAGGGCAGGAGAGGTCGTGGTATATTGTAAAAACAAGACACGCACAATTCTTTTGCCGGGAAAACTTAAAAAAACACTAATGAAATTCGCTAGGCAACAAGGAATTCATTCGGGAATTATATTTCGAACAAAAAATGGTAAACCAATCAATCGAAGTAATATCTGGTCAGATATGAAAAAGTTATGTAAAAAAGCAGGCGTAAAGCCATCAAAAGTATTTCCACACAATTTACGCAAGCTATTTGCAAAAACTTTTTATAAGATAGAGAAGGATATTGCGAAACTGGCAGATATTCTGGGACATGGCAGTATTGATACGACACGTATCTATATTATGACTACCGGAATTGAGCATAGAAGACAAATTGAACAGTTGGGATTAGTGGTCTGAAATAAAAAAACTACATAATTCTTATTATGTAGTAACAAAATACAAAAAAGTTATACAAATAATCTCCTTTGAATAATGGTATCATAATACATAATGGTTTTAAAAGCAAGTTTTTTTTGATAAGAATTTAACAGAGGAATACCATATGCACGCCAATAACACCCGCGGGCAATGTTTCATACAAAACATCCGGGGGTGTGTTTTTTGCGCCTTGAAAGTCGCGTAAGGAATACGAGAGAAGATTTGTCAAACCTGTGACAACTACATAATAAGAATTATGTTCTACGAGGGGGATGACTGTATGTTGCTTATTTGTCTGGCTATTCTAAGTTTTATTGCTATTGTTGCAGTATTTGCATTGTTTTGTTTTGTGTCTCCAACTATCAAATATGATCGTCAAATTAATGATAAAGAACAGGAAAAATTTATTAGGCAATGTCGTAATGCTCATATATCCAAAAAATCCAAAGGAGAGACAGAATGAAACTTCCAAGCAAGCTAAGAAAAATATTAAACATAACAAAAGCGATAGTAGTGTGGGCAGTGGTGCTTCTTGCAGTGTGCATGATGATATTTACCATTATCTCAGTCACTACATTTAACCGCAATGACAGAAGTCTATTCGGATACAAAGCATATGTTGTAACTTCAGATTCCATGAGTAAGACGGACTTTGATGCGGGAGATTTGATTCTTGTAAAACAAGTGGATCCGGCAACGCTGAAAGAGGGTGACATTATCACGTATATGTCACAGAATCCAGAGAGTTTTGGTGAGACAATCACCCATAAGATTCGAAATTTGACAACGGATGCTAACGGCAATCCGGGATTTGTTACATATGGTACAACCACTGATACAGACGATTCTACAATCGTAACTTACCCTTATGTTTTGGGTAAATATGAAAAAGCGATTCCGAATATTGGAACTTTTTTCAATTTTCTTAAGACAACACAAGGATATTTTGTGTGCATTTTTATACCATTTATGCTCTTGATTCTCTATCAAGGACTCAATTGCATCCGATTGTTCCGTAGATACAAGAAAGAACAGATGCAAGAGATGGAAGAAGAACGAGCAAAGATTGCAATGGGAGCAGCCGAAAATGCAAAGATGATGGAAGAACTTCTAGCGCTCAAAGAAGAACTTGCCCGCCAAAAAGAGTCAGTACAGACGGAAAATAAGGAAGAATAATGAATCAGTCTGCAAATGATATGGGCATTTATCTCTTATTTGGTATATGCATTGGATTTCTTGTGATTGTAGTTCTCATTGGTTTTATGAAATGGCTGCTTGATTTTCGTGGAGAACTGCACTATCTCAATATAGAAATACATAGAACACGGGGGAAAGAACAAAAGTATTGGATTCGAAAAAGACGGAGGTTATGGTTATCTATTCTTCCTTTTGTGCGTTATTAGGTTTCGAGAGTAAGGGAGGAGAGTAAGCCATTATGAAGTGCACCCCAAATGTTAGACACAAAACTAACATTTGGAGGTGCATTTTTAATGTCAAAATATTCTTATGAAGAAAGGTTGGAAGCTGTACTTAGAGTTGTTGAAGAAGGCATGTCAGCAAATGCAAGCGCAAAAAT
>JAZNHX010000124.1:0-2132 GCA_045577115.1 Faecalimonas sp.
TTATCATTTATTATCGGATGATAATTTGATTTTATGGAGGGCGTATGCTGGATTACAGAGTATCAACATTTCTTACTTTATATGATGAAATGAATTATAGGCGCACAGCAGAAAGATTAAATATGACACAGCCGGGTGTCACACAGCATATTCATTATCTTGAAAATTATTATGGTGTGAAGCTTTTCGAATATAATGGTCGTACACTTTCAAGAACAAAAAATGCGGAACAACTTAAGAGATATTTTGACAGTATTAAAGTGCAGGAAAAAGATGTCTGCGCAAGCTTTTGTACTAATGATTTGGTTCATATCACAGTTGGAGCAACAAAAACTATCGGTGAATTTGTAATTGTTCCGGAGGTGCGAAGGTTTCTTATGACACCAAATTGCAATATGGATTTGTATGTTGATAATACAGAAACCTTGTTACATATGCTGGAACAGTCGAAACTGGATTTTGCAGTTATAGAAGGTGTTTTTGATAAATCCAGATATGGCTATCATCTTTATAAAAAGGAGTCCTTTGTGGGTATATGTGCAAAGAATCACCCCTTTGCAAATCGCGAAGTCACTTTAGAAGATTTGTTTCATGAAAAAATTGTTGTGAGGGAACCCTTCTCAGGAACAAGAATGTTACTGCAAAATGCAATAACAGACAGAGGATTTTCTTTGGATAGTTTCAAACAATGTACATCAATAAATAATTTCTCGGTTATCTGCGATGTGGTGGCAAATACTCATGCAATAACCTTTGCATATGAACCGATTGCAAGATGTCGTGATGATATTACAACGTTTACGGTTTCAGATTTTCAGATAAGTGGAGAATTTAATTTTGTGTATTGCAATGAGCATATTGCGAGGAAGAAAATAGAAGCTATATTTAATTAAAAAGTGAAGTGAAATTTCAGTTAGTAGGTGTATCGCCATGCCGACACTCACGAGCTTGCGCTTGTTCGTTGTCGCGGCGTTCGCCGTATGCATCTGAACTCGAATATGTCTGACTGTGAGCAAGCTCCCATCAGCCAATTCGGTTCATCTGCACATGGCTCAATACTGCGCGCAAAATTTCAGTAATACGCTTGCTTGAGATAGTGACTTTTCTACGATATACTCCTTCAAAAAGGAGTGTGCTCTTATGAGTAGAGATATTTATGACATTATCAACGATATGGCAGATGTATTAAATGCATCGCAAATACAGAAACTACAAGAGGTGCTGGTAAAACGGTTGTCTGAAAATAACGTATCTGACTATTTGCAAACAACTAATGCAGAATTTCTGGATATGTTTTTAACAGCAAAGCATTTAGAAGGATGTTCTGACAAAACGATACGCTATTATAGGTGTAATATTGAAAAAATGCTCGAAACAATAAATATTCCGGTAATAAAGATAACAACTGAAATGCTACGAAAATATCTTGTAGAGTATCAAACAATAAATAATTGTGGGAAGGTAACTGTTGATAATATTCGTAGAAGCCTTTCCACTTTCTTTTCTTGGTTAGAGGAAGAAGATTACATTGTAAAAAGTCCAATGAAAAGAATTCATAAGGTTAAGACCGCAATTGTGATAAAAGATACTATTCCAGATGAGAAGGTAGAAATACTAAGAGATAATTGTAATAATCTACGGGATAGAGCAATGATTGATTTCTTGCTTTCGACCGGTATTCGTGTTGGCGAATTAGTTAGATTGAATATTGATGATATAGATTTTTCTGAACGAGAATGTGTTGTTTACGGAAAAGGTGATAAGGAGCGTAAGGCATACTTTGATGCAAAGACAAAGATTCATTTGATAAACTATATTGAATCAAGGACGGATGATAATAGTGCATTATTTGTTTCATTGAACAAACCGTACAATAGGCTTACAGAGAGTGGTGTGGAACTACGACTCAGAGAAATGGGAAAACGGCTTGGAGTAGAAAAAGTGCATCCACATAAGTTTAGAAGAACTATGGCAACTAGAGCAATAGAAAAGGGAATGCCGATAGAACAGGTTCAGAAGATTCTTGGGCATGAGCAGATTGATACAACACTTAGGTATGCTATGGTGAATCAGAATAATGTAAAAATGGCACATAGGAAGTACATATCATAATTAAGAGAATTAATATATAT
>JAZNHX010000125.1:0-3771 GCA_045577115.1 Faecalimonas sp.
ACTTTCAGCGCTATTGTCCCACTGAATATCGTCTAAATCAAAATGTGGTATGCTATATTTTTCGGCAAAAAATTTTGCCAAATAAGTTTTTCCCGTTCCACTACATCCAATAATATGTATTTTCATTTAACCTCCTGTTTGAGACTCACCCAACAATATCAACTAGAGCCTCATAAAATTTTTCTTTCGCATGCTTTTCCATAAACGGACTGTGACCACATTTCTCCAAAATATATGTTTCACATTCTACACCATTTTCCTCCAATGGTTGTATTATCCCTTTTGCTGGATGTGGGTCATCAGAGCCTTGAATGATAAACAAGTTACTCTTTATCTTCTTAAATGTTTTCAATAATTTACCGCTACTTCTCAATTGTGCAGCCTCGCTCCAAACACGATTGTGCATTTCACTATCTGTACTATCCGCTCTATGATTTTCTCTGTTTTCAAGACAGTAGTTATCTGATTTCTCAAACACAGCTGGAATTCTTTTCATATCTTCATCCGTCGTTTCATTATTAACCAATCTTTGAAAAAGAGTTCTGTCTTCTTCTGACAGATTTTGCATTCTGCGTTTTCCTATTTCCGGAATGTACTTATCCTTCAAAGGACCACTTCCAACCAAAATCGTATTAACCACTGACTCCGGATATCTTGCTGAATATAATGCCACCAACCATGCGCCCCAAGAGTGTCCTATCAGAGTCACTTTATCAAAACAATTGTCTTGGATTTGATTATGTAATTCTTCTATCAACCCATCGATGGAATACTTTGATTGTATCGCCTCTACTACCCCTATATTTGTTCTATCATGCAGTTCTTTTGCAAATCCTTTTAACGAACCTATTGCACCCGGACCGCCGTGTACTAGAACCATTTTATATGGTTCTTTTCCATATAAACGTACCATTACTATTTACTCCTAAATCGTTCTCTTCAACTTCAATTCAAAAACTGGTTTTGTTACATACTCCATATACGTTGGTCTTCCTGCATACTCTAAGAATGCCTTATACCTTTCAATAATCGCTGGTGCTTTAATCATATCTAGCACCCTATCTTTCGGAACATACATAGATTCTGAATTCTCCTCCGATGGACGCGGCACTCCGCCTTTTGCCTTACAGATAAAGTCTAACATGATTTTTGTAGGTATTTCTTTAACACCATTATATCCAGGATATTTCTTTGTATTTGAAGCAATGCAGAACACCTCCCCAACTTCAATATCTACACCTGCTTCTTCCATAATCTCTCTCTTCAGAGCATCAATTACATTTTCTCCGACTTCAACTTGTCCTCCTGGGAAAACCCAGTCATAATTATGTGTTTTAACCATAAGGACTTCATCTTTCTCGTTGATAACAATTCCTGCCGCTGCAATTATATGCGTTGGCATAACCCATTCTTTTTTCTCCATTATCTATAACCCCTTTCATTTAAATCCATTATACCTAATACCTTTTCCTACCGCAATTTATTATTATGTAAATTATATTTTAGGAAACGAAAAAGGCCTGTTCAGACCTTTTCCATTCGAGTTCATTGCACTCCTTCTATCTTTGACCTTACCGAATCAACCATTTTCTCTAGCTCTGTCATATTAAACCATTCTGCATTATCAAAATCCCCTTCTACAAACATCAGGCAATGTTTATCGCTTGGATTTTCAAGAAACTTTGCATATTGTTCTTTCACATCTAGCAATTCTTCAAAATACTGTTTAGATTTTTCGTTTTCTCCCATTTCAATGGATTGCTCTACTAAGCCACATATGTTACAACATTTTTGCATAATCTGTCTCGACGGCAAGTAATCCCCTCCAGACAAAAACGCACTTACTATACGAGACATATATTCACTCAGTTCATAACACTCTCTAGCACTACCTTCTCTACCGCTTTTAGAAATACTTCTTATAGCCAATCGGATACATCTTGAAATGAATCTTGCTTTTAAAGCAAAACTTTCTTTTACTTTTTGTAAAGCCACTTCATAATTACCATCCAAATATGCATTTTCAGCCTCCCAGTAATTCCTGTCTCCGTATATCTGCGGTATGTTTCCTAACACTTCTTTGGATTTTATTTCCTCTCCTTGCAAGTTATAGGCTCTCGCCATTATGCAGTATGCTCTGCAAATACGATCTGCGTCTTTCTCATATCGCAAAATGCAGTGCATATATCTTTCACATTCCTCAATAATTTCTGCACTCTCTTTCACGATTTCCTTTTGAAACACTAATTCCGTAAAACTCTCCAAACAAATCAATGCAATATCCGACATGCCCGGATGCTTATTGAATAACTCTGATGCCTCTGCATAAAATCTCTTTGCTCGTTCTACTCCTGATATGATATTGATATCTGGAAATTGTGCTTTTATTTTTGTCACTTGGTTTTCTACTTCTTCGGCCACATTTCCAAGCAACTTATCCGCCGATATTTCAAGTACTCTGGCTAATGGCACTATTTGCGCTATATCCGGCATACCAGCGTTTGTTTCCCATTTTGATACTGCCTGCATCGATACACCGATTAACTCTGCTAACTCACTTTGGGTTAATCCTTTTTCTCTTCTATACAGTTTAATTGTCTGACCTATTGACATACAAATCTCTCCTTTGTTCTTTGTCGGTACCGTATATTTACCAAAGCAGAAATAGTTGATTTTGTATGCAAACTTACTCGAAACCCAAACTCCACGGATAGTTGATTTTTCCCAAACAGGGAATTCTGTAATCATTAAAAATGGGAGGCCTTATTTTATAAGACCTCCCAAAATTCTCTATTTTGCCATGCGACCTGTTACTTTCTTCCTTTTGGCAATTTTTCAGACAACTCAATCAACTTCATAAAACTGTCAGGGTTCTGCATCAGGCTACTTATCAGTTGCATTTGAATAGCCGTATCTTGAGACATTTGTGGTTGTGTATTCTGCATACTCTTGATAACAGTCCCTATAGTTTCTGTGTTTATATTTTTGATTTCATTCTTCACATCACTGATGGAATCTAAAATCTGATACAATACTGGCATAATAGCAGGTGTTGTATTCTCGGTTGTTTCTTCATCTACTGATGTTTCAGCGTTTTCCGAATAATTAAATGATTCGATAGTTTTAGTCAAACGATTCTTAACTTCTTCGACACTATCCAAATCCGTTAGATCATATTCAAGTGTACGGATAGTGTTAACATCAAAAGGAAGATTTTCACCTTTTGCCTTCAAGTGAATAATAGGTTTCTTTGTTCTTGTTCTGTATCCCATTTCAAAAAATACATTTGGATTATGTTCGCTAATATCCGCAATTACTAATTCCGAACTTTCAAGATAATCGATAATAGTTTGTGTAATAGAGTTTGCATCATTCAATTTGTCAACTCTTATTGCTTCAAAGTCACAATCATCGCATACCGGCTTAATAATGTACTTAAAAAGCTTGTCCGCATTGTTCCTTGTTTCACTACCTTCATCTCCAATCGGAGAAATAACAAAACATTTTTTCATATTCCCACCCCTTATTCCTTTTGAGTATATTCCTCTATCCACTTTTTTGATCGAACCATTTTTGACCATTGTATTTACGGAACCAGCAAATTGTCCTTCAGTATAATCATCAAGACCAACATCAAATAAGTATTTTTTCATTTCTTGAACGCTATGTTCCTGCTCGTCAGATAAGAGTTCCAATATCTTTTCTTGTATTCTTGAACTTTTAGCCACGTCAACCAACTCCTTTCTGGGTATATTTTTCCATATTGCTATT
>JAZNHX010000126.1:0-33656 GCA_045577115.1 Faecalimonas sp.
ATTGTAAATGAGGAGGAACAAATATGTTAGACATCAAATTTTTAAGAGAGAATCCTGAGGTAGTAAAACAGAATATTAGAAATAAATTTCAGGATAGCAAATTACCATTAGTAGATGAGGTAATCGCATTAGATCTTAAAAACAGAGAAATTAAACAGGAAGTGGAAGGTCTTCGCGCAGAAAAAAATAGAATTTCTAAAATGATAGGTGCTTGTATGGCGCAGGGCAAGAAGGAAGAAGCGGAAGAATATAAGAGACAGGTTGCTGCGAATGCAGGAAGAACAGAAGAACTTTCCAAAGAAGAAAAAGAAGTTGAAGAAAAAATCAAGACAATTATGATGATAATTCCAAATATCATTGACCCATCTGTGCCAATTGGTAAGGATGACAGTGAAAACGTGGAATTACAGAAGTTTGGCGAACCGGTTGTTCCGGAACATGAGATTCCATATCACACAGAGATTATGGAGAAATTCAATGGTATTGATTTAGAAGCAGCAGGAAAGGTTGCAGGAAATGGTTTCTATTACTTAATCGGTGATGTTGCCAGATTACATTCGGCAATAATCTCTTATGCACGTGATTTCATGATTGATAAAGGCTTCACATATTGCATTCCTCCTTATATGATTCGTAGTAATGTAGTAACAGGTGTTATGAGTTTTGCAGAGATGGAAAACATGATGTATAAAATCGAGGGTGAAGATCTGTACTTAATTGGAACCAGTGAGCACTCTATGATAGGTAAATTTATTGATACCATGTTGGATGAAGAAAAACTTCCACAAACATTGACATCATATTCTCCATGTTTCCGTAAAGAAAAAGGAGCTCACGGTATTGAAGAACGAGGTGTTTACCGTATTCACCAATTTGAAAAACAAGAAATGATTGTTGTATGTAAACCGGAAGATAGTATGGAATGGTATGAAAAAATGTGGAGATACACAGTGGAGATGTTCCGTTCATTAGACATCCCGGTACGTCAGTTAGAGTGCTGTTCAGGTGATTTGGCAGACCTTAAGGTAAAATCTTGTGACGTTGAAGCATGGTCGCCAAGACAAAAGAAGTACTTTGAGGTTGGTAGTTGTTCAAATCTAGGAGATGCACAGGCAAGAAGACTTGGAATTCGTGTAAAAGGTGCAGATGGCAAGAAATACTTTGCACACACACTGAACAATACAGTAGTTGCACCGCCTAGAATGTTGATTGCATTCTTGGAAAACAATCTGCAGGCAGATGGAAGTATTCGTATTCCGGAAGCACTCAGACCATACATGGGTGGAAAAGAAGAAATCAGATAGTTGTATGATAGGAGTTTGTATATAAACTCCTATATCGTGTTTCCTTAGTTAAATGGATATAACAAGTGCCTCCTAAGCACTAGTTGTGGGTTCGATTCCCGCAGGAAACGTTTTGTGCTCGGCAATTACCGATATTTGAGCGGTTGCCGAGTTCTCTATCACAAATGCGTGGAGGTGGCGTGAGTTTATGAAAAAAGAAACGATTCATGGGCGTTTGCTGGCGGCAATGTCTACTTTTGTCATTTTAATGGTGTGTTTAATCACATATGGAATGTTTTATATAACAGGATATTATTTATATTACTTCTTATTTATATCGAGTCTTTTCCTGAGTTCAACGAATCTTCTCTTTATTTTATTAAAATGTGAAGATACAAGAATCCATAAGCCAAAGAAAATAAAAGTCAAAAAAGCCAGAAAAAGAAGAAGAAAAAAGGCGGTCGCGGAACAGCACGAGAAAGACCCTGAAGAGACTGAACTGATAGAAGAAAAGCGTGAAAAGAAAAAACGCGTGAGCTTCCATCCATTCGTACTTCCAACTTGCCTCATTGGATATGTAGTGATTTTTTATTATTGCTGTACGCGTATTGTTGCATACGCAAAGACAGTTGTAAATGAAGGAAAGCCGATTGCAAATCATGCAGTATTCTTAATCATATTGTTCGTGGTAATTACAATTTTGGAAATACTTTGTAAGCATTCGGAGGGTAATACAAGATTCGTATCTGCAATTCTATCAAATTGCAGAGTATTTTTTACAATCCTTTCTGTACAAACCGTGTTGGCTGTAGCTTGCGTGATTGTTGAAGTTTTGCAGTTAGTGAATATTCAGAAGTATATTAGTTACATTTATACCGGAATATTTTTCTACTATGTTGCATTTGTAACTCTTTCGCTCCTTATTATTATCGTGCGAAAAGAGTTAGACGTTGCGCCATATATTCATGTTCCGGTTCCATTCGTAAAGAGAGAGATTGACGGACAAGAAAAAAGTTTTTTGGAATATCTTGAAGAAAACACTGGAATTACACTTCGAAGTCTATGGAGTATCAAATACATAAGAGATATTACCCCTGCAATATTATTTATGATAGGAGTTCTGTTATGGCTTTCCACTTGTATTATTCAGGTGGAGACGAATCAACAGGCAGCAGTTTACCGAATTGGAAACTTGCAGGAGAAAATATTAAATCCGGGACTTCATGTAACGCTTCCGTATCCATTTGACAAAGTAGAAATCTATGATACGGAGACAGTAAACAAGACAACCATAGGATATAAGGCAACGGAGAATGCGGATAATATCTGGACAGAAGGTCATGAAGGAGAGGAATACAAGCTTCTTTTGGGTGGAGGAGATGAAGTTGTTTCTATTAACCTTCGATTGGAATATAAGATTAGTGATTTGAAACAGTATCTGACAACATCCACATCTCCGGAGTCTATGATGCAGGCAATGGCGTATGAACTGGTGACAGACAAGACAATTGCGACTGATTTATCGTCGCTGATGTCGGCAGACAGAGATGCTTTTTCGGAGAATTTCCAAAAAGAACTTTCAAAAATGATTAAAGAAAAGAGATTGGGACTGGAGGTTGTAGCAGTTATCCTAGAGAGTATTCATCCACCGGTAGAGATTGCGCGGGTTTATCAGGAACTTATCAGTGCCGGTATAAACGCAGAGCAATATCTTGTGCAGGCACAGGATGTTGCAGCTATCACGATTGCACAAGCAGAGACGACACAGGATACTACGGTTGGTAACGCACAAGTCAACTATGAAGAAAAGGTTGCGGCTGCAAAAGCTAGCGTTACGGAATTTATGGCAAGTGTCGAAGCATACAATGCGAGTTCAGATGCATACAAGTATCAAAAATATCTTGCTGCAGTTCGTAAAGCTTACGGTAATGCGAATCTCGTAATTCTTGGAGAGGGCGTTGATCAGTCAGCAATCTATTTTGGAAATATCGTTGGAGATTATGGGACTTCCTCAAACAATAACTCAAATAGTAATTCCGAGAATAGCAATACTCAGCAGTAAAGGAGGCAGATCATGAACATTTTAAAAAATAAAAATTTGCTGATTAAAATACTGGTTTCTATAGCAGTTGTGACCGTGATAGGATTCTTTGCCTTCACGATTCAGGTAAGAGAAGGAAATGGTGCAATTATTTTGAGATTTGGCGCACCGAGAAAGGTTGTTACAGAATCCGGATTATATCTAAGGCTTCCGTGGCCATTTGAGAGTGTTGTTTCATTTGATGAGAGACAACAATATCTGGAATCTGATTTTCTAGAAACAACGACGAAGGACAACAGAAACATCATTCTGCAGTCATATGCAGTATGGTCTGTTTCAGACCCGCTTTTGTTTGTAAATAGTGTGGGTTCTCAGGAAAAAGCGGAAACCTACATAAAAGATCAAATATTCAGTGCAACTAACAGTGTGATGGGTGCATACGAATTGTCTGCGTTAGTTTCACTTGATAAAGAGAAGATTAACACAGAAGAAATTCAAGACAAGATTTTCAAACAGGTTCAGACAAATTGTGACACCAACTATGGTATCACAATTACGGATGTCAATATTCTTCGAATCTCTCTTCCAGATACAAATCTTGAGAGTGTATTTGACCAGATGACGGCAGACCGTCAAAAGGATATTGATACTATCTTAGCTAATGCAGAGAGAGATGCAAATAAAATTGTTGCGGACGCAGATGCAGCGGCAGCGAAGATTATCGCTGAAGGAGAAATAAAAGCTGCAGAGATAAAAGCTAAGACAGAAAAAGAAGTGGCTGATATCTACGCACAGGCACAGGCTGCAAATGTAGAACTGTACAAGTTCTTACAGGAATTAGATACTCTTGTTGCATCTGTAAATTCCGATTCGGTTCTTGTTGTAACGGCAGATTCCTATCCATTTAATCTGTTGCTTGAATATAGCAAGATGTCGAATACCGGAACATCGGATGAAGTTATCATCAGTGATCTTAACTATATTATGACACAACTGAATGATAAGGACCGCGAAGCAATGACAACCGCAATTCATGCGTTATTAGATGAAGCAGAGGTGTTGGGACTATGAGAAAAAGAAGCAATGAGAACGCCCTTTTTACAGATATTCTCACATCGCTTACAAAGTATTTCAAAATAGCAGTGATTATTATGATAGCAGTTATTTGCCTTTCCGGTGTACGTTTTGTCAAAAGCGGAAATGTAGCTCTTGTTCTTCGTTTCGGGAAACTGGTTGGCAATACTTATGAGAAACAGGTGCATGAACCGGGACTTTTACTTGCATTTCCTTATATTATAGATGAAGTAATTATGGTTCCGACAGGAAGTGTTGTGGAACAGAAGATTACAACACACTACACAGAAGGGTATATGCAGGGCTTGAAGGAAAATGGTTATGTGATAACCGGCGACCAGAATATCGCAGTAATCAGTGCTTGTGTGAAGTATAAGATTACGGACCCTGTGGCTTACGCACTCAATGTGAAAGACATAGACGGTATTGTAAATGGAAGTACAAGCAATGCCATGGCAGAGACCGCTGCGAAAATGTCCGTGGATGATATTCTCACTTCCGGAAAGGAACAGTATATCAAGGAAACTATTGCAAAGACACAGGAAAAATTAGATATTGCAAATATTGGTATTACGATTGCAAATCTGGAACTTACAAAAGTAAGCATGCCAAAAGAGGTCGTGAGCATATATGAGGATGTCAATGCAGCGACAGTTCAGGCAAGTACAATTATTGAGAATGCAAATAAATACAGAGACACCACGATTCCGGCTGCAGAGGCACAGGCAGAGACACTTATCTCAAATGCAAACAGTGCATACTCTACCTCCGTATCTGAGGCGAATAAGGCAGTTGCAGAATTCTGGGGACTTCTAGAGGAGTACAAATTGAATCGTACGGTTGTAAGAACACGTATTCATAATGAGAAGATTTCCGAAGCAATTTCCAAAATCGGAAAAGTGAAGGTTGTCCAAGAGGGTGACAGTAAGATTATTATTAACTAGGAGGTGATTGCATGATAGATATTGAAAATATGGGGCAAGACAGCTTAAACTCTCTGTCTCAGGAACATTTATCAGAGGAAGAAAAGTCTGGCATTGAAAAAAATATCACAAGAATCGCAATCGCCTTAGTTTTCCTTGTGGTGGGACTTTTGTCCAGTTGGATATTTCCGTCTAAAACGACTGTTCCGGCATTTTTCTATACGGTTGGCTTCTTAATTGAAGGTATACCGATTATGATTACGGCAGTAAAAGGTATCATCGCAAAGGATATGGAGCATGCGATGGAGATGCTTGTGGCAATTGCCATTGTGGCCTGTTATTGTACAGGCGAGTTGGTGCTTGCAATTACGATTCCGATGATTCTTGATATCGCCCATTTCTTGGAAGAGCGAAGCATTATGGGAGGTCGCGAGGTTATTGAAGGCCTTCGAAGAATGAATCACACGAAAGCAATTTTGCTTGAAGGCGATACTCAGAGGGAAGTAGATGCACAGGAACTAAAATCCGGTCAGAATATATTAATTAAGCCGGGTGCAGGAATCCCGATTGACGGTGTTGTCATTCAGGGAAAGACAAACATTGACCAGAAATCTCTTACAGGAGAACCACAACCGGAACCGATAGATGTCGGTGACCCTGTCTATGCAGGTACAGTAAATATTGATGGTCAAATTATTGTTCGGGTTGAAAAAGAATATGTGGACACCTCATTTTCTAAGATATTAAATCTCTTGGAAGAAGCAGAAGGAATCTCCACACCGGAATCGCGTCTGATTGACCGATTCATGAAATATTACATACCATTTATCTTGGTAGTTGCAGTTGCGGTGGCACTCTTTACAAATGATATATCCAAAGCCATTGCAATCTTGGTTGTATCATGTCCATGTGGACATATGCTTGTAAGTTCTGCTCCGATGATAGCAGCGCTCTCTGTTGCAATCAAAAGAGGTATTTTGATTAAGAACTCAAAATTTATTGAGGAACTTACAGAAGTTGACGCAGTTGTATTCGATAAAACAGGTACCATCACAAAAGGTGATTTGACACTGACTGATATCATTACGGTAGAAGGTGTGCAGGAAGAAGAACTTTTGAAAGCGGCATTGACAGTCGCAGAAGCGTCCACACATCCAATTTCCAGAGCATTGCAAAAAGGCGTGGAAGATATGGAGGGATGGAAGGACTTTGAAGTGCAGGAAATCTCCGGAAAAGGTATGATAGGAACATCGTTTGACGGAGAGATTAAGATTATCTTCGGTAATGCACTTTGGATGCAGGATAATGGAGTTCAAGTATCGGAAACATTTGCAACAGACTTAATCGGTTCCGTGAGTTATGTATCTGTAAACGATGAACTTCTTGGAGCACTGTGTTTTAACGATACCAAGCGAGAGGATGCAAAACCATGTATCCAGGAACTTAAAGCATGTGGTGCTGAAAAGGTTGTTGTGCTTACGGGCGACAGACAGGAAGCAGCAAACCGCGTTTGTCAGGATATGGATATCGATGAAGTGAGAGCACAGCTCTTGCCGTTTGATAAATTAGAAGCAATCAAAGAGCTTAAGGAAGAGCATATCGTTCTTGCAGTCGGAGATGGAATTAACGATGCGCTTGCGTTAAAAGAAGCAGATGTGGGTATTGCTATGGGAGCCATGGGTTCTGATCTTGCAATCCAATCAGCAGATATCGCTCTTATGAACAACAATCTGGAGAACATTCCGTTTGCCGTAAAACTTGCATATCAGACAAAGAGCACCATCTATACGAATCTGGTGCTGTCTACATTAATTAGTGTAGTGATGATTCTGTTTTCGGCACTTGGTGTGATTACTGCATTTGCAGGCGCAATTTTGCATAATGTTGGGGCGTTTGTAGTGTTGATAAATAGTTCGAGGATATTGAAGACAGAATTGTGGAATACAAGTGAATAGATTTGAGACTAAAGAACCTCTGTGGATTGATTCCACAGAGGTTTTAAAATGTTAAAACATTATTCACCTTTAATAAATAACACACCAAGTGTTCCCGGTCCGCAGTGGCTTGAGATAACTCCGCCTGCACGTGTCTCAAAAATCTCATCGAATTTATTCAATGATTCTAAATATTCACGAACCGATGCAATAATGCTCTCGTTGCATCCCGAATGTGTAATAAATACGCGGTCTTTCTTCGCACTTTTCAGATCTTCTTCCAAATCCTTTGCATAAGACAAAATGACAGAACTCATTTTTCCGCGGTATTTTTTATTGGCGCCCATCTTGCCGTTCTCTACAACAATCTTAGGATGTAATTTTAATGCGCCACCCGCGAGTGCCGCCACGCTGCTACAACGACCACCTCTGTGAAGATATGTAAGTGTATCAACCACAAAGCTTGCGCTGACAAGTGGCTTCAACTCTTCAATTTTTGCCACAATCTCCGTAGCTGATTTTCCTTCTTTCGCCATAATCGCAGCTTCGATTACAAGAAGACCAATTCCGGTAGAGAGGTTTGCTGAATCGATTACATGAATCTTATCTTCAGCCTCCAAATCCTCAGCAGCCAAACGCATCACGTTATTGTTTGCAGACATTCCGCTTGCAATAGAGAAGCTGATAATCTCATCCCCATTTTTGATATATGGCTCAAACAAATCAATTACTTCAATCATTGATGCGGCAGAAGTCTTTGGTGTTGTATTATTCGCATCTGCCCAAGTATAAATTTCGTCCGGCGTAATCGTCACACCGTCCTGATATTCTTCTTCGCCCAAATGAATGTGAAGCGGTAAGATTGTTATATCGTATTTTTCAATTAAGTCTTTTGACAAGTCACAAGTACTGTCTGAGATAATTTTAATCATATGAATTCCTCCTCAAAACAACACTATTATATAGGAAGAAAAAAATTTTTTCAATACTACATAAAAAATGTAAATAATTCTTGATTTTTCGCAATAAGAGGACTATACTTGTCTGTGGTTAAAAACTGGAAGGAGAGTAAACAACTATGAATACATTATTATCAGTATCAATTGCCCTATTAGCAGGGCTTCTTATGACTAGATTATTTAAGCCGTTCAAGTTGCCGGACGTTACAGCCTATCTGATTGCCGGCGTGTTAATCGGACCATACTGCGTGGGAGCACTTGGAATCGGCGGATTGGGATTTGACACGATGGATGCAGTACATGCACTCGGACTTGTTGCCGATGTAGCACTTGGTTTTATTGCATTCTCTATCGGTAGCGAATTTCGTTTGGAAGAACTTAAAAAAACAGGAAAACAGGCATTTGTAATCGGTATTTTCCAGGCTTTAGTTGCAACGCTTTTTGTTGACCTGGCACTTTTAGTAGTACATATGGCAATGCCGAACAAATTGTCGGTACCACAGCTTCTCGTACTCGGTGCAATTGCAACCGCAACTGCGCCTGCAGCAACACTTATGGTTGTTCGTCAGTACAAGGCAAACGGACCTCTCACAAAATTATTGCTTCCAATTGTAGCGCTCGATGACGCGGTGGGACTTATCGTGTTTGCGGTATCTTTTGGTATTGCAAAGACGCTTCTTAGTGGTCAGGTAGATTTGGTATCTATCCTTGTAAATCCATTGATGGAAATCATCTGCTCATTGATTCTTGGAGCAATTATGGGGTGGATCTTAACACAGCTGGAAAAAATGTTTCATTCGAACACAAACCGTTTGAATTTGACAATCGGATTTGTATTTTTGACAGCAGCACTTTCCATGTTAGATTTCCATGTGGGGCCGGTGCATGTTAGTTTCTCTTCATTATTAGTATGTATGATGATGGGAACTATCTTCTGCAACATTTGTCCGTTGTCGCACGACTTAATGGAGCGTTCTGATAAATGGACATCACCGCTACTTGCCATCTTCTTTGTAATCAGCGGTGCAGAACTGGAACTCAGCGTGTTTGCAGATATTGCAATTGTTGGAATCGGTGTTGTATACATCATTTTCCGTTGCTTAGGAAAATATTTTGGTACGCTTGTCAGTGCGAAAGCAACAAAATGCGAACCGCAGATATGCAAATATCTTGGTGTCACCTTGTTTCCGCAGGCGGGAGTTGCACTTGGAATGTGCAGTATTGTTGCTTCATCAACAGATTTTGGAAACCAGGGTGCGCTTATCCGCAACATAACATTATTCGCAGTATTGATTTACGAATTAGTAGGTCCTCTTATGACAAGACAGGCTCTTATGTCTGCCGGTGAAATTAAACCGATGGAACAACATGTCAAAGACCGTCGACAAATTAAACTGGAAGAGGCAAAAAACAAAAAATAATAAAATTATCTATAGAATCCGCGTTGATAAGACGCGGATTTTTGTTTATAATAATAGAAAGTTTTATTTGGGAGTTATTGTAAATGAAGTTAAAAAAAGTATTATTATCTCTGGGGATGGCGATTACGGTTTTTGCTAGTTGCATGCAGGTAGGAGCTGTGAATATCGTACAAGTTCCTGCAGATGAGATTGAAGGAGTATATAACCAAAAAGTAGATTCGAATCAGTGGACAAGCTGGCCAAAAGGCCCACATATCTATAGTGAGGCTGGCATTGTAATGGATGCGGATAGTGGTGCGATTCTGTATGCGAAAAATATTGATAATCCACATTATCCGGCAAGTATCACGAAGATGCTGACAGGACTTGTTGCAATTGAAAACAACGAACTGACGAACATGGTTACCGTGACACCGGACGATTATAATTTCCTTAAAAGTGGCGATAATCATATCGGTCTAAAAAAAGATGAGCAGATTACTATGGAGGATGCCCTTCATGGAACATTACTTGCGTCCGGAAATGAAGTGGCGCATGCGGTGGCTAGTAATACGGAAGGCGGATATGACAATTTCATCAAGCTGATGAATGAAAAGGCAAGAGAGCTAGGCTGTCAGAATTCAAACTTTGTTAACTCACATGGCCTTCATGATGATGAGCATTACACTTCTGCGCGAGATATGGCACTCATTGGTTCTGCATGTTTCCAAAATGAAGATTTTATGCGAATCACCGGAACCAGAGAATATACGATTCCAACCACGAACATCACGAATGAGACGCGAACGATTGCGCAGCACCACAAGATGATGTTCAGCTTTAGAAGTCAGTATTATGAGTACTGCGTAGGAGGAAAGACCGGTTACACTGATAAAGCACTTAATACACTCGTGACATTGGCATCGAAGGATGGCATGAACCTGGTTGCAGTTGTCCTTCGTACACACGGAACCGGCAATACCTACAACGATACAAGAGCAATGCTCGATTATGCATTTAAAAACTTCATTAAAGTAGCGGTTACAGAGGATATGGTGGAGGTCAGCGGTTTTAAGTCCATTGATGCAGATGCACATGTGACACTTCCTTCGGGGATAACTTTTGACCAATTGGACTGCGCTGTGGAAAACCCGACAGAATTGGGTGATAAAAGTGGAAAACTTATCTATACCTACGAGGGACAGACGGTCGGAGAGGTGGAATTCACCATTACAGATGAATACTACAACCAGATTCATGGAATCAAGGAAGTCAAAGAGAAGGATAAGGCTGACAAGAAAAAAGTAGATAAAAGTGCTGTAATAGGAATTATTATAAAGATTGTATTCGGAATTCTCGGCGTGGTGTTTGTACTGTTTCTTCTATTATTATGTTATGTGGGATACCGCAGACATCAGATTAGGAAGAGAAGAAAGATGAGAAGGATGAAGAGAAAGAGAGAACTCGAGTATCAGAGGTATTTGGAGAGAATGCAGGATAGAGATAAATAAGAACAAGTCCGGATATGGAAATCCGGACTTGTTCTTATTTGAGTCTTAGAAAGAAATGTTATATTAAAATTAATCATTTGCTTTATGAAACAACCCCAGTTGCACTACATTTGATGGTTACTGATTTTGTATAGTCGTACGTATTGCCGGTTGAACCTGTTTGAGTTGCGACAGCCGTAGCGGTTGCAGAGTTTCCGCTTTTGCTTGAAGTTACATTTTTGATAGACCATGTGGATGCATACACTCTGGCGCTAGGTGTGCAACTTGTACATTTTGATGTACTTCCATCATATGTAAACGTTGCTGTAATGGATACAGACCAGAGTACAGATCCAGAACTGTTTTTCAATTGTGTAGTCTTCGTCTTAGTGATGGAATTAGAAGAGGATCTTGAAAAACTGTCTTCCGTTTCCGCATCTACAATAATTGTTTCATAATAATATCCATTTTCCAGTATTTCAATTATGGAAGATGTTGGTTCGGCTGCTTTTGTTTCTATAGGTGTAATGTTTTCAAAACATAAAAACGTAATTACTGATAGAATTATAATAAAAGATTTTTTCAATGTGTATACCCCCTACTCAATAATTGTATCTTCAATAAAAGTCTCTTCCATAAAAATTTGTTGTTCTAAATATACTTGATGTTCAGTGTATAAAATATAACAGTATGTGGAGACGGCGATAATAATTGATATAATTATCGTAATTAAACTAAATTTTATTATTTTTGTTCGTTTAATTTGTTTTAATATATAATCTAAATCTGCGTTTGAAAAGTATGAATTAGCAACATCGGTCGGAGTACCAAAGTCTCTATATAATTCTTCTATTGATGATACCGATTTCGCTTCACAATAGTCCTCAACATTTATGATAGGACAGACAAAAGAGGATGTTTGTAAAGGATTGGGCATAAAGGAAGACGAGTTACAAAAAACATCTCTGGGACTTTATATACTCCCTGAAGAAATTAAATATTCTGGTCGGAATTTTGAGGTTTACTTAACTTTTGATGTTACGATGAATCAAGAAACAGAAACGTTATACGGTTTTTGGTATAAATTAGTCTTTACAGATGACACAGAACAAGCTGCAAAATTAGCTTCTGAGTTAGCGGAAAAACTCGTAGGTAAATATAAGCAATGGGAGTTGTACGAGGTTAAAAACCGTATAACAGAACAGAAAAAATTGGTTGATTTTTTAGATACAGATGAGGTTAGTACAGCTGCGGAGGCCTTGGATTTATCAAAAGAAGTAAGTGATAATATCAAAGAGTATATTACCAATTACAACAAGGAACAGGAAAAGGAAATTGAGTATGGCTTGCTTCTAGAAGTAACACAAGTGGACAAATCTCAAACGGCAGTTACTCTAAAATATGGAATGGCTGGGTATACAACGGAGTAAGTTTTCATTAGAGATGTTGCCGTGCTGGGTAGTGCGGCAATTTTTCTATGTAAATATAATTATATAGACAGATAATTGCAAGTGAGATATAATAAATTATCAGATAATTTAGAGACAAGGAGGCGAGTATTATGTTAGAGCAATATCATGATAAGTATCCAATTGGTCAGACGTTACAAGACCTAAAAAACGACGGAGCATCATTAGATATACTGACGAAAAATAAGGAGACAGATCAGAGACAAGAAAAACCGAAAAAAACGTTAAAAAGGAAGACGGTTACGATCTTAATTAGTTGCTTTTTCGTGGGATTGTATCTTATCTGCATGGTGCTTGCTACGAATCTGGTAAGAAGGCATAGGGAAGATACATTTGAACGAAATGTAAAGGATGTTATCCGATATATTTCTGCAAACTTTGATGAAACAAGAGCCGATAGCCTGAACGATATATATGATATTGGTGCTACAAAAGACGGATATCAATATATTTCGGCAGAAGTTTATGCTTCTAATGATAAGCTGGTTAGTTCAACAGGAAGATATCTGTGCCTCGAAGTGGAAGATAAGACATACTATGTTGTATTGGATAAGTATTTCTCAAAAGCAGATATCGTTACGTTGTTATATTATGTGAGGGGCACTTCAGATAAGTATACGGTGGAAGCGCATCTTGATAATGAGACAAAAGCGCTTGCTTCTCTGCAGTTTGATAAAAGTTCACTCACTGGAGAAATCAGTACTGTTTGGGAGTGGAAGAATTCTGGAATGAAAGAAGATGGTGACATGATTGTCTATCGCAAGAAGACAGCAATTAGAGACATTTTCTCTGTTCCACATTATAGTATTGAAGAGAATGGACTGTGGATTGATGATACAATCAAAGGGAAGGAATATAAAGAGACGTTCTCTTACGAAACACTGTCCGGGGAGAAGCAGGATTATGTAGTGTCTGTTCAGTCAGCAGAGTATAGCTGGAAGTCAGCAGCGAATATACTGGCACCTGTTTATCTTGTGGGAGCTGTGGTAATGTTGATTGGCATTTGTACTATGATTTATTGCCTTAGAAGATGTAGTTATACAAATGTAGAAAAGAAAGAAGAATAAGATGCAATTAAAAAACGGCCTCCTGAGAACGGAGGCTGTTTTTTAAAAATATTGACACCATACTCCTTTGGGAGTATAAAAATTAATGTATTGACTTTTGACTTTTGGTAAATTATAATTAAGTAAATTATATTATAGTAAATCGCAACGAACCAATTTGGAGGTGTCATATGTTTATAGGAAGAGAAAGGGAACTTTCCGATTTGGAGAGATTATATGCTTCAGACAAATTCCAATTCGCAGTTATATATGGACGTAGACGTGTTGGAAAGACGGCGATTATCAATAAGTTTGTTTCAGATAAATCTGCAATTTGCTTTACGGGAGTGGAAACTAACGAAAAACAAAATTTAGAAAATTTTAGTAAATGTATTCTGGAATTTGGGATAGGAACTCCGATTGATACTTCTTTTTCCTCTTTTCAGGCGGCATTTGAATTCGTTTTCAAACTTGCCGAAAAGCAACGAATGATTCTTGTAATTGATGAGTATCCTTATGTGGCAAGGGCTTCTAAAAGTCTTGCATCTACATTGCAACTTTTGATCGATAAATATAAAGATACATCAAAGCTATTCCTTATTCTATGTGGATCCTCTATGTCTTATATGGAAGATCATGTGCTGGCATATAAGGCACCACTATATGGGCGTAGAACAGCACAATTTAAAGTACAGCCATTTGGATTTCAAGAGGTGTGCAAATATTTTACCAATATGTCCAATGAAGATAAGGCTTTAGCTTATGGTATTGTGGGAGGTACGCCCCAGTATTTATTGCAACTAAGCGATAAGTTGTCTATCGAGGAAAATATTAAAAACACATATCTTAATCCAGTATCTTCTATTTATGAAGAGCCACAGAACTTGTTAAAACAAGAGGTTCGTGAGCCGTCAATCTATAATGCTATTATCGCAGCGATTGCAACCGGTTATACGAAAATGTCGGAGATTGCAACAAAAGTTGGCGAAGATACCAGTGTATGTTCTATTTATATAAAAAATCTAGTTTCGTTAGGCATCATAAAAAAAGAAACCCCTTATGGGGAGGATTCTGTCCGCAAGACTATTTATTCAGTGGAAGATAATATGTTTCGATTTTGGTATCGTTTTGTTCCGGAGAATGTATCTGTTATTTCACGTGGAGCAACAGAACTTGCATATGATAGAATTCTGCCACATCTGTCAGACTATATGGGAGCCGTTTTCGAGGAAATCAGTAAGCAATATTTGTGGTCTCTTTTGTTAAAAGGAAAAAGTGTAATCGATTTTAATGATATTGGTAGATGGTGGGGAACAAATCCTAAAACAAGACAACAAGTTGAAATTGATATCATGGGAACGGCTGATAAGAACACCGCTCTTTTCGGTGAATGTAAGTGGAGAAATGAAAAAGTAGATTTGGGTGTATTAGAAGCACTCATTGAGAAAAGCAAACTATTTCCATATAAGAATAAACATTATTATTTATTTGCCAAGGCAGGATTCACGAAAGGGTGCATGGATAAGGCAAAAGAGTTGGGAAATGTAGTGCTTGTGAGTTATGGGGAGATGTTAGAAACTTATGAAAATTAACGAAGCATGTAAACGAACAGGACTATCGGAACGTGCAATCCGATTTTATGTGGAAAAGGGACTTCTAACGCCGAAGTCACAGATTATCAATGGAAGAACCATAACCGAATATAGCGAGACAGATATAGAGATATTAAAAGATATTGCAACACTCCGAAATGCAGAATTCTCAATAGCGGATATTCTTGCGATGCAGAGTTCTGACGAAGATGTTTGCAGGATCATTCAGAAACATTGTGCAGAGTTAGAGCAGGAACAAATGTCTAGGGAGGAGTTGCTTGTTGAATTAAAAGAGCTATCAAAAAGGCAACACATTTCATGGAGAAAGGTATCCGCTATCTTATCTCAAAAGAGAGTTGATTATAAGTGGCAAGGCATGCGTATACCTGAGGAAGAATCGGAAACATTTGATTCTGATAAACAGAATTTCCGGGACGGTATCAAGCGAATCTACAAATGGGGTGTTTTGGTCTTTTTCATTGCGCTCGTAATCTTCGTATTCGCATTTGACAAGCACAACAATAAAATATTGACCTCGTATTTTACTATCGACGAGGTCGTTGTTGAGCAAAGATGGACAAGACATGATGATTATTATGTGTCAGTTTATTCCTTACGACCGGATTCGGAGTTGGAAAAATATTTCAAATCACCACGAATCATGCAGACGGGGGCGAGGGAATATTATGAGGCAATCCAGATAAGCGGCGAATCATTCGATGCTTTTGAGATTCGGATTGAAATACCTTACGCAGATGCGAGAGAAGAAGGAATCCTAGATGACAAAGGTAACATTGTGAGTGAGAAAGCGTTGGCAATTGATAGAGTTGTGCGGGATTATTGCTTTATTGAACGGATTGATAATAATTGAGAGAAATATTGCAAGAGGTTCTGAAGAATATATTAGGATTGACAAGAAAAACATATAAAAAAATCAGCAAGGCTGAAAATCTGTTTGAGGATTTTCAGCCTTGTTATATTTTTAATAAAATTTTCGAAAATTATTGACTCTTACCTTACGTCAGAGTGTAGAGTTTTAGTATAAGAAGGAGGGAAAGTACATGAGAAAAGAATTTAAACAGGTTTGGAAAGACAGAAAACAAATTTACAAAATCAGTTTGATTATGTTGGTTGTATTGGCAATCACAACTTGTATTTCCTTGTTGATATGGCAACGCGATAAAAACGAAGGTGATAGAATTAACGCAAAATACGGAATCACCATTACAACAAAGGTTGTCACTTCCACAAGAGTAATTTTTCAAGTCGAGTGTTCGGGTGTAAAGAATGATGATTCTCTGCATATAGACAATACTCCATTTATTATAGAAAGACCAACACCTTTTGGATGGAGAGAAGTATGGGGTCCTGGCTATCAAGGAGGATTTGAATATGCTGTGTGCCAGAGCTTGTATGACGGCGCATCCTATGAGTTTGGGTTAAATTGGAAAGATGAATACGGCAAGCTTTGGAGGGGAACATATCGTGTCGGAATTGCAATCGAAGGTGAAGGAGATAAGAGAGTTGATTGGTGCTATTTCACAATCAAGGTACCAAATCGTTCAGAGCAAGAAAAGGCACTTCGACTTTATGAGGAAGAAAAAGAAATGGAAGAGTTACAGCAGAAAGCGACAAAAGATTATAGAACATGGAAGAATATACAAGTCTTTGCCAGTATCATTGATGAGTATTAAGTGAAGAAGAATATTAGGGAAACAGTAGGAGTACTTGACTGGAATTCAGAGAAATATTTGTCTATGTTTCACGATGTAGAACCTCGATTTATGAGCAATATTTTCACCTATTATTATCAAGGTTTTTATTTTAAATTAATTGATGAAAGTCAAGTTCCGATAGAGTATAAGAATAAAGGAATTCAAATCTATACGGATATGAATACGGAACTGTGTGATATTTGCGCGTATGTTATGAAAAGAATTGAGAATGGAACAGAGAAAATAGAACTCGTCAAAAGGGATTCGCAACTATATAAAGATTTACAAAAGAAAGTGAGGGAGTTTTGTGAAAAATATTCGAAGAGGATTGATGCTTTTTATGCAGAGATAGAGGGGAAGTAGAATGAAACAGCAAGTGCATTTAGAAATCTTTTCCGAAATAGAGGAAAGATTCATAGATTGTGGGCGCTATGAACAAATATGATATTACAGAAAAAGATGAAGTCTATGAATGGAATGTCTTCTATCAAAAGGATGGTTTTACACTTTTTGATTATTGCAACTATATCATTTAAATGATATAGTAAAAGCGCGAGGTGATTAATATGATACTATATCATGGTTCAGATAAAATCATAAATAGTCCGCAATATGGATTTGGAAATCCATACAATGATTATGGGTTTGGATTCTATTGCACGGAAGACAAAGAACTTGCAAAAGAGTGGGCATGTCCGGAAGCAAGAAATGGAGTTGCCAATATATATGAACTTAACATGGATGAATTCAAAATACTTGACTTGCAATCAGAAAAATATCACGTGCTAAATTGGATTGCAATTCTTTTAAAGAATCGAGTTTTTGCTAAGAAAACACCGATAGCAAAAGCCGCAGAAAAGTATATACTGGAAGAATTTTTACCGGATACAGCAGGATATGATATTATCTGTGGCTATCGCGCAGATGATTCCTATTTTTCTTATGCAAAAGATTTTTTGAACAATGCAATTAGTGTGGAGCAGTTAGAGCATGCAATGCGACTTGGTGAATTAGGCAATCAAATAGTTCTTGTAAGCAGGCGTGCAATCGAGAGCATTGAATTTGTGGATTATGAGATTGCAGATTCAAAAATATATTATACAAAGAGGATGCAGAGAGAACAACGTGCAAGAAGTCAGTATTTAGAAGATTCAGAGAATGTTTTTTCGAATGTGAACCAGGGTCTGTATGTCTTGGAGATTGTGCGAAATGAGGTGAAAAATGATGATAAACGCATATTCAGAACTGTTTGTAAATGATGCAATGGAAACGTTGGGAGAAGCGTTTGAGTATGCAATAAACAATTTAAAAATACGAGGGCAGGAATTCTTGAATTTGTTCTCGCTGGGACGTATTGGTGAAGCGTTCTCGAGAGGGGAGATTCGTTATATCTCGGGAATGTCTGGAATTGAGCTAGCGAATACGGCACTGAAAGAATATTCCTTTACGATTGAGACAAAAGATTATGATTTGAGTATTAGTTATCCTCCAGAATATTGGTGTGGTTGGATTTTGGCATATTATCAGTGGTATTCGGGAAAAACATTTTCTCAGATACAGAAAAAGATTTCCTTTCAGAATTTGATGAACTTATATGGAGTGCTTCACGAAGCAGATACAAGTAAGGCAGTGCAGGTTCTGGATCGCTTTTTCGAAGATGAGTCAACAAATTTGGCGAAGGCAAGAGCAGAGGCTGGACTTTCTCAGAGTGAACTGGCAAAAGCATCAGGAGTATCACTTCGTTCTATTCAGATGTATGAACAGAAAAATAGTAATATTAACAATGCACAATATAATCGTCTATGTGCCATAGCAAAGGCACTCAATTGCAAAATAGAGGACATTGTAGAATGAAATATTGCAAAAAACCCTTCTATAAAATATAATTATAATTAGATACAAATAACATGAACTTTAGGAGGGGTATTATGTGTAGTGTTAAGAAAAAACTTCTAGCTAGTTTATTGATTGTTATTTTACTATTGTCAACCATTCCGGTGACTGTGTTTGCCATAACACCAACGGTAGTAACTGATGAAGCCGGCTTAAAAACAGCAGCGCAGAACGGTGGAGAGGTTACGATAGGAGATTGTGAGAATGATTGTCTGATGCTCAGTGAACCAATTATCGTGAATAAGGATATGGTCATCGACATGAATGGTAAAAGCATTTATTTTCAATCGGGATCGGAAGGCCAGGCCATGTTTATAGTATCGGGTGCAACTTTGACAATAAACGGTGGAGAAGGATCGCGATTAACTTGTCATGGCGCAGGAAGTATATTTATGTTAGTTGGAGTTGCCGGGAAAGAGACGGATTTAATCCTGAATAAAGGAAACTACGAGGCGAGTGCTATTCTAGGTCAAGTTTATGCAAAACCAAAATCTTTAGTAGACGTGCAATGCGAAAGTAATGCAATTACGCCGAAGATTGTGTTTAATGGTGGTGGCTATAGCGTAGAAGGAGAGAATTCAAGTAGTGGTGGAGCGTTGTTCTCAGGAGATTCTGCGAATATAACAATCAAAGAAGGCGGGTTCAGTGTTGATCCAACAGCGTATTTGGACAGCAAAAGTTATTGTTTTCCGGAAGAAAGCGCTGGTGGCTCATGGAAGGTGCTTGTTATTGCAGAACAATTCAGCAAAGACTTTAAATCTATATTAGATGATAAGAATCAACTCGTATTAAATAGATATAAACCGACGGCGGAAGAAGGACCAGATATACTTTTCGAAGCGTTGGGAATGCAATATTCTGGAAATGAGGAAGAACCACAGTTTTGTTTTTATAAACCAACCTACAATGCAGAAGAGGAGACAGTCTACTGCTCTTTGCTAGATAAAGACACATGGGAAGTTCTCGAAACGCATAAAGTCAAATTAGTTTTTAATTACGACACAACTATGAAAGCTGAGATAGATAAGTTGATTGCAAAACTTCCAAAAGGTGAAGATATGGGAGGCTGGTTTGACACATATTATTTCAAAGTGACGGACATGGAGTTGATTAATTACTGGCTCACATGTACAGAAACAAATCGGGAAACAAATGTTAATCAGTTAATCAATTACTCAGATGAATTCAAAAAGCAGATTGGATATAAGAATTTTTCCTTGGAAGTAGGAATGGGTATGGATGAAGACCTTCTTACCGAAGCAGCGGGATTTGCTGATTTTAAATACAAAGGCGTCGTATATGGTGTCTTGGAAATCGGAGCAAGAGCAGAACACATTCTCTATGTTCCAGATGATGCACAGGATGTACTTGCAGCAGCGCAAGAACGTCTTGATGACTATCTCGGTGCGGGAAAGGTGAAGTTAGAAGAGTCAACTGTTCCGAATACAACAGATAAGTGTTATAAGACAATTATTAATAATATCGAACATTATCTTCTTATAGAAAAAGACAGTAGCAAGATTGTCACACCAACCTATCAGAATATAGATGTTGCTACAAATATTGTTGTAATGTCTGAGGATTCTTCCATTCCGTTAGATACCATGCTTGAGGTAGAGAAGTTAACGAGTGGCAATGAGTATGACAGGGTTATGGATATTCTTGATGTCAAAAAGAGTGAAACATTTGATATTAAGTTGCGTTCAGGTTCTTTAGACAAATATGTAACAAAATTGGAAAATGGACAGTTTAAAGTAACGATACCGATTCCTGAAACATGGGATGGGGAATCATTGGCAGTATATTATGTTGATGAAAATGATAAAGAGATAGAGCATGAAGTAACGCAAGAAGTAATGCAAGGAAAAAAATATGCGACATTTTATACAAATCATTTCAGTATCTATACACTGGCGGTTGCCAAGACAAATGATACTATAGTAAAAGCACCTGCAACGGGAGACAGCAACGGAATAATGGCGTGGGCTGTAGTGGCTCTTGTTAGTGGTATTATGATGACAGCAGTTGTTGTAAGTGACAGAAAAAAACGATAAAACTATTTGCAGAGAAACCCTTGACGAATCAAGGGTTTCTTCTTATAATAAAGGCGTTATATGAAAAAACGATGACGAAGACAGTAGAATATATTTCAAAGTCACAGCGAGTCGGGGATGGTGTGAGCCTGATATGAGTAGAATATATTTGAATATCACTTCCGAGTTGCAGCGCTGAACGGCATTTGAGATTCCAAATAAGTGCTGACGGCATTCTACCGTTAACAAGAACACATATGATAGTATGATGTAATAGGTGGTTGATAAATAATTGCAGTATGCTCTTATCCTTTTACAGGATAGGAGTTTTTTTATACGAAAATTTATTCCTATACATCAATTTTAAGGAGGAAATGAAATGTATCAGAAAGTATCGACAGACCTTAAGTTTGTAGACCGCGAAAAGAAAACAGAAAAGTTTTGGGCTGACAACCACATTTTCGAGAAGAGTATGGAAAATCGCAAAGAGGGCGAGACATACACATTCTATGATGGACCACCGACAGCCAATGGTAAACCGCACATCGGACACGTTTTAACTCGTGTTATCAAGGATATGGTTCCAAGATATCGCACAATGAAAGGCTATATGGTTCCAAGAAAAGCAGGATGGGACACCCATGGTCTTCCGGTTGAACTTGAAGTAGAAAAAATGCTTGGCATTAACGGAAAAGAGCAGATTGAAGAGTATGGTCTTGCACCATTTATCGCTCATTGTAAAGATAGTGTATGGAAATACAAAGGAATGTGGGAAGGCTTCTCGTCTACCGTAGGTTTCTGGGTAGATATGGAGAACCCATACATCACATACGACAACAACTTTATCGAGTCAGAGTGGTGGGCTTTAAAACAAATCTGGGATAAGGGACTTCTTTACAAAGGTTATAAGATTGTGCCTTACTGCCCACGTTGTGGAACACCACTTTCAAGCCACGAAGTTGCACAAGGATACAAGGATGTCAAAGAACGCTCTGCAATTGCAAGATTCAAAGTGAAGGGCGAAGATGCATATATCTTGGCATGGACAACAACACCTTGGACATTGCCATCAAACGTTGCGCTTTGTGTGAATCCAAATGAAACTTATGTAAAAGTAAAAAATGGTGAATACACATACTATATGGCAGAAGCTCTGGTAGAGTCTGTATTAGAAGGTGATGTGGAAGTATTAGAGACTTACGTAGGTAAAGACCTCGAAGGCAAAGAATACGAACCATTATTTTCCTTTGCACAGTTAAATAAAAAGGCATATTATGTAACATGTGACACCTACGTAACTCTGACAGATGGTACAGGTGTGGTTCATATTGCACCAGCATTCGGTGAAGACGATGCAAATGTTGGACGTAAATATGACCTCCCATTCCTTCAGTTAGTAGATGAAAAGGGTGAAATGACAGAGGAAACACCTTGGGCAGGAACTTTCTGTAAGAAGGCAGACCCGTTGGTTCTTCAGGATTTGGAAGACAGAGGACTTCTTTTCTCTGCTCCGAACTTTGAGCATAGTTATCCACACTGCTGGAGATGTAACACTCCGCTTATCTACTACGCTCGCGAATCTTGGTTTATCAAGATGACAGATGTGAAAGAAAACTTAATCCGCAATAACAATACGGTAAATTGGATTCCGGAAAGCATCGGTAAGGGACGTTTCGGAGACTGGCTTGAAAATGTTCAGGACTGGGGTATTAGCCGTAACCGTTACTGGGGAACTCCGCTCAATATCTGGGAGTGTGAATGTGGACATCAACACTCTATCGGAAGCATTGCAGAATTAAAAGAAATGTCAAACAACTGTCCGGACAACGTGGAGCTTCACCGTCCATTTATCGATGAAGTGACAATCAAGTGTCCACACTGTGGCAAGGAAATGCACCGTGTACCGGAAGTTATCGACTGCTGGTTTGACAGTGGAGCGATGCCATTTGCTCAGCATCACTATCCATTTGAGAATCAGGATTTATTCGAACAGCAATTCCCGGCTGAGTTTATCTCAGAAGGTGTAGACCAGACACGTGGATGGTTCTATTCATTACTTGCAATCTCGACACTTATTTTCGACAAGGCTCCATACAAGAACGTACTTGTACTTGGTCACGTTCAGGACAAAGACGGTCAGAAGATGAGTAAGTCAAAAGGAAATGCGGTAGACCCATTTGAAGCACTTGAGAAATACGGCGCAGATGCAATCCGTTGGTACTTCTACATCAACAGTGCTCCATGGCTTCCAAACCGTTTCCATGGAGATGCCGTTGTGGAAGGACAACGTAAATTCATGGGTACACTTTGGAATACCTACGCATTCTACGTGCTTTACGCAGAGATTGACCAGTTCAATCCGACAAAATATGCATTAAAATATGATAAATTATCAGTTATGGATAAATGGTTACTGTCCAAGTTGAATACACTTGTTAAGACAGTAGATGATAACCTTGGAAACTACCGAATCCCAGAAGCAGCCAGAGCACTTCAGGATTTTGTAGATGATATGAGTAACTGGTATGTAAGAAGAAGCCGTGAACGTTTCTGGGCAAAAGGAATGGAACAGGATAAGATTAACGCGTACATGACACTTTACACAGCACTTGTGACTGTGGCAAAAGCGGCAGCTCCGATGATTCCATTTATGACAGAAGACATTTACCAGAACCTTGTAAGAGGTCTGGATCCAAATGCACCGGAAAGTATTCATCTTTGTGACTTCCCGAGCTTCGATGCTTCAATGGTTGATGCTGAGCTTGAGGCAAACATGGACGAAGTATTAAAACTCGTTGTTATGGGTCGTGCTTGTAGAAATGCTGCAAACATCAAGAACCGTCAGCCAATCGGCAAGATGTTTGTAAAATCAGAAGTGACATTACCGGAATTCTATCAGGAAATCGTAGAAGAAGAGTTGAATGTAAAGACATTGGAATTCACAGACGATGTCAGAGCATTTACTTCCTATACATTTAAGCCACAACTTAAGACAGTTGGTCCAAAATACGGCAAGTTACTTGGAGGTATCCGCGGTGCGCTCGATTCATTGGATGGAAACGCAGCGATGGACGAAGTAAATGCAACAGGTATGTTAAAACTTGATATCAACGGTCAGGAAGTGGTATTACTGAAAGAAGACCTTTTGATTGACATGGCTCAGATGGAAGGATATGTATCAGAAAATGATAACAACGTAACAGTTGTACTTGATACGAATCTGACAGAAGAACTCTTGGAGGAAGGTTTCGTTCGAGAACTCATCAGCAAGATTCAGACCATGAGAAAAGAGGCAGACTTCGAAGTGACAGATAAGATTCAAGTTTCTTATGTTGGAACTGAGAAGGCGGAAGCACTTTTTGCAAAATATGCGGATGCAATCGGCGGAGAGGTTTTGGCGACAGCAGTAGAAAAGAAAGCACCTTGCGGGTACACCAAAGAATGGAATATTAACGGTGAAAAAGTGACTTTAGGTGTTGAAAAATAGGAGAAGTAAATGGTACAGAATAAGTTTGACAAAGCAGAATTTCAGAAAAAGGTAAAAAATAACGTAAAACGTTTATACAGAAAAACAATCGAAGAAGCATCAGAACAGCAACGTTTCCAGGCTGTTTCCTATGCAATCAAAGATGAGATTATTGACAAATGGTTGGTAACACAAGAGCAATACAAGAAGGATGATCCGAAGACAGTATACTATATGTCTATGGAATTCCTTATGGGTAGAGCACTTGGTAACAACTTAATTAACTTAACTTCTTACAAAGAAGTGCGTGAAGCGTTAGATGAGATGGGTATCAATCTCAATGCGATTGAGGACGAAGAACCGGACGCGGCTCTTGGAAACGGTGGTCTTGGACGACTTGCAGCATGTTTCCTTGACTCACTTGCTTCACTTGGATACGCAGCTTACGGCTGTGGTATCCGTTACCGCTATGGTATGTTCAAACAAAAAATCAAAGATGGTTATCAGGTAGAGACACCTGATAACTGGTTAAAAGATGGTAACCCATTTGAGGTTCGTCGTGATGAGTATGCGAAGGAAGTTCGTTTCGGCGGAAATATCCGTGTAGAAAAAGACGAAAAGACCGGTCGCTACAACTACATCCAAGAGAATTACGAATCTGTTCTTGCTGTTCCATACGATATGCCAATCGTTGGTTACAACAATAATATCGTAAACACACTTCGTATCTGGGATGCAAAGGCGATTACAGAGTTCCAGCTTGATCACTTTGACCGCGGTGAATACCAGAAAGCGATTGAGCAAGAGAACCTTGCAAAGACAATCGTAGAAGTATTGTATCCAAACGATAACCACTACGCAGGTAAGGAACTTCGTTTGAAACAACAGTATTTCTTCATCTCTGCAAGTTTGCAGGAATTAATTGCAAAATATAAAAGAGACCATGACGATATCACGAAGTTACATGAAAAAGTAACCATTCAGATGAACGATACACATCCAACTGTTTCTGTAGCAGAGCTTATGAGACTTCTTATGGATGAAGAAGGACTTGAGTGGAATGATGCATGGGAAGTGACTACAAAGACTTGTGCTTACACGAACCATACAATCATGTCCGAAGCATTGGAAAAATGGCCAATTGACCTCTTCAAGAGACTTCTTCCTCGTGTATATCAGATTGTGGAAGAAATTGACCGCCGTTTTGTGGCAGCAATTAAAGAAAAATATCCGAACAACGAAGAGAAGGTTCGCAAGATGGCAATTCTCTACGATGGGCAGGTAAAGATGGCACACCTTGCAATTGCAGCAGGTTACTCAGTAAACGGTGTTGCAGCACTTCATACAGAAATCTTAAAGAAACAAGAACTTAGAGATTTCTACGAAATGATGCCGGAGAAATTTAACAATAAGACAAACGGTATTACACAAAGAAGATTCCTTCTTCACGGCAACCCACTCCTTGCTGACTGGGTAACAGATCACATTGGAGACGGCTGGATTACGGACCTTTCTCAGATGGCGAAGTTAAAACCGCTTGCAGATGACAAAAAGGCAAGACAAGAATTCATGGACATCAAATACCAGAATAAGGTTCGTCTTGCAGAATACATTTTGAAACACAACGGTGTAGAACTTGACCCGAACTCTATTTTCGACGTACAGGTTAAGAGACTTCATGAGTACAAACGTCAATTCCTTAACATTTTGCACGTAATGTACTTATACAACCAGATTAAAGACCATCCGGAGATGTCTTTCTACCCAAGAACATTTATCTTTGGTGCAAAGGCAGCAGCAGGATACCGCCGTGCAAAACAGACTATCAAGTTAATCAACTCTGTTGCAGATGTGATTAACAATGATGCAAGCATCAATGGTAAATTGAAAGTTGTATTTATCGAAGACTACCGAGTATCAAACGCAGAACTCATCTTCGCGGCAGCAGATGTCAGCGAACAGATTTCTACCGCATCAAAAGAAGCTTCAGGAACAGGTAACATGAAGTTTATGTTAAACGGGGCTCCGACACTTGGGACTATGGACGGCGCAAATGTGGAAATCGTGAAAGAAGTTGGTATGGAGAATGCATTTATCTTCGGACTTAGTTCAGATGAAGTTATCAACTACGAAAATAACGGTGGATATAATCCAATCGATATCTACTTCAATGACTGGGATTTGAAACGTGTAGTAGACCAGCTTGTTGACGGAACATATGCAAACGGGGACAGAGAGTTATACAGAGACCTTTATAATTCGCTTCTGAACACATACAGCAGTAGCAAAGCAGACACATACTTTATCTTGAAGGATTTCAGAAGCTACGCAGAAGCACAAAAACGTGTGGAAGAAGCTTATAGAGATCAAGATAAGTGGTCAAGAATGGCACTTCTTCAGACTGCGTCATGTGGTAAGTTTACATCCGACAGAACGATTCAAGAGTACGTGGATGAGATCTGGAAACTTGATAAAGTGACAGTAGAGATGTAGTAGCCGATAGAGTTGCTTAAAACAGCAAAAATTGAGAACCTTGAATGGTCTTTTGAGCCATCCAAGGTTCTCTTTGTTTACATCACACCACCATAAAAAAATACTTCGTTATTACCTCCGGACTCTCCTTCAATCCATTCCCAATCCACCATTTTAGTGTTTCCAAAAAGGTGGACACGATATGAATCTTCCAAAAAGAATCCGGAATGTGTTTACTCTTACGAGCATCAAATAACGAAAGGTGACTCTCAATCAGTAGTTCTAGATTGCTTCTAAAATATTTTAAAAACAATTCATTATTTTGAGACGATAATAATGCTAGGATATTATTATCGTTTTTTTGTAAATGCTGAAACAAGTGCAGAAAAACAGAGTCAGAGCCGTCGCAATCGAAAATATGGTGATGGTCGTGTCCTTCATCATTTTCCGTATCGAATATATGGCAAAATAATTCCTCGCAAAATTCTTTGAGCAGAAAATCTTTTGTCTCAAAATGAGAATAGAACGTGGCCCTGCCGATATCCGCGCGGTCTATAATCTCCCCAACTGTTATTTGATTAAAATCTTTCTTTGATAATAATTCTGTAAAAGCATTGAAAATTGCTTCTCTTGTTTTTCTTTGACGTCTATCCATATTATTCCCCGTACATTTTTCATAATTTGTTCAGTAATGAATAACCAAGCCGAATCGTATGTTGATAAGGCAGGTCATTCTGGTATAATGTTATCGAACAATGTGTTCGGTAACGAATTCATTGTATCATACAAAAGATTATAAATCAATTGGAGGACAGTATGAAAACAGAGAGAAATATTCTTATTGCATTTATCCTAAATTTAGCATTTTCTATTTTTGAATTTGTTGGTGGCATCATTACCGGTAGCGTAGCTATTATGTCTGATGCCGTACATGACATCGGTGATGCGGCAAGCATCGGAGTATCCTATTTTTTGGAGAAAAAGGGTGAAAAGTATTCGCTAATCGGAGCATTTATAACAACGCTTACCCTGTTAATTGGTTCAATTGTAACGATATGTAATGCTATTGGCAGACTGATTGACCCTGCGAAAATCAATTATGATGGAATGATTGTGTTTGCGATTGTAGGTGTCTGCGTAAATCTATGCGCAGCATTTGTTACCCGTGAGGGCAATTCCTTGAATCAAAAGGCCGTTAACTTACATATGCTTGAAGATGTTCTTGGATGGAATGTGGTGTTGGTAGGTGCAGTTGTGATGCGCTTTACGGATTTTGCACTACTTGATCCAATAATGTCTATTGGAGTTTCGGCTTTTATTTTTATCAATGCAATTAGAAATCTGATAGAGATTTTCATGCACTCGGGAGATGCTCACGGACATCATGGTCATCACCATCATCATGGTCAACATTGCCACGGACATCATTCTCACTAGAAATGTAATAAAACACACAGGCCTTCCATATAATAACATATGGGAGGCTTGTCTTTATGTTACAGAAAATAAAAAAATTATTTGCAATACTGATAATTATTGTGTTATTTCCATATATTATTACGATATTCATGAACGGAGGAAATGCGCAGAGCACGGAAAAAACTGACGGAACCAATGAACTTTTAAAGGCACACTGTATAGGAGTTCTTGCAAAAGAGGCATCCTCTGATTATGAGGATGAAATGTTAAAGGCTCAGGCACTTTTGGTTCGAACTACTGTGTACAAGCAGATAGAAGAACTTGGCGAGGCTATCTTTGATCAAGAGAACTTTGGTGATATCAGTGGAATCGACCGAGCCTGGTATCGAAAGCTCGAGCAGATATGGAATGAGACAGAAGGGGAAGTGATTATGTACCAGGAGAAACTGGCGCTTGTTCCGTTTCATCAGGTCAGCAACGGGAAGACTCGAAATGGGAAAGAGGCACTTGGAAGTGAAAACTATCCGTATCTTCAAATCAGAGAATGTCCAAAGGATGTGGCGGCAGATAATCAGATGGAGAGTAAGTTTATTGAAGTCAAAGGTGCGAAGGTGGTAAGTACAGATACAGCAGGTTATGCCTTGACAGTGACGGTTGGAGAAGAGACATTGACGGGAGAAAATTTCCGAGATAAATATGAACTTGCATCTAGTTGTTTCGAACTGCAAGAGTTTGAAGCGAATACAAGAGTTATTACAAAAGGTGTCGGACATGGTCTGGGACTCAGCCAGCATACCGCCAATGAAATGGCAAAAGAAGGACAGGGTTATAAAGAGATTTTGCAATATTTTTTCGTGGGAACAGAAGTGAAGGAAGTTGCACAGATTTTATGGTAAATACAGAGTTTTTCATATTGACATTCTCGCATGCCGACGGGATAATTAAAGTATCAAACAAAAAGGAAAAGGAAACCAGAACAGAATGAAAAGTATAACGAGTAGGATGATTGGTATCTTTTTAATTCTCTTTATGCTAACCTTTATGCTTGCTATCGGCATTCTAGAAGAACAGGAAGAACAAGAACGATTGATAAAGAGTACGAAAATATGTGAAGATATGGAAGAGATAGAAAGTATCGCATATTCAAGAGGAACCAGAATAAGAAGGATGATAAAACAGGATGGCAATTGGGTATGGATAGATGACACATCATACTATATCGACCAGATTGAAATGAAAAAGAAAATAGAAGCACTACTTGAGATTACTGCAGTAGATAAAGTAGAAGATATTCAGAATACAAAGGAGTACGGAGTCGATGATCCGTCTTATAGTATTGCGCTTACGGATATCAATCATAAAACAAAGACCGTTTCAGTTGGCAAGATGACGGGTGAAGGTAACTATTATGTAAAAATAGATGACCAGAAGGAAATCTACATAGCAGATGAAACAATCACAGAGATTATCATTTCCATAGACTCAGGTAGAAAATTACAAGAACGATTGGATGCAATCTCGTCTCCAACAAGAAGATAGAATTCAGAAAATACGGGGAAATCGGAATAAGGGTATCATTTTCTGGCAAAAATAAAGCCAGAGGTGATAAATATGAAAAAAGATAAAGGTGCGGCAGTCGGTCTCGTGATATGTTTTGTTGCCATGATTGCGATAGTAGGAGCAATTACATTTAGTAACTATGAAAGAAAATCTGAGGGCGAACTTGCAAAAACAGAAGAAAAGAATCAAGTAGCACACAAAGAAGAGAAGGAAGAAGAGTCGCAGGTCACACAGGGTGACAAAGTAGAGGCGGAGATTGTACAAAAACCGGAAGTGGTTATTGAGGAAACACCTATTGTGCAAGCTCCGATAACGCAGAAGACCTATTCTTTCTCTATGGAAGACATGCTGATGTGGCCAATCGATGGAAATGTTCTTTTAAATTACAGCATGGATGAGACGGTTTATTTTTCTACATTAGACCAATATAAATATAATCCGGCACTTGTGATTTCAGGAAATGTAGGACAGGAAGTAAAATCGGCGGAAGATGGCAAGGTGACATCAATTGAGACAGATGCACAGACTGGAGTAACGGTCAAGGTAAGTCTTGGCGATGGGTATGAAGTTGTCTATGGTCAACTTGGTGAAGTGTGTGTGACGCAGGGAGAAAATATCACAGAGGGGGATATCATCGGATACTTAGGGGAGCCTACGAAATATTATAGCGTGGAAGGATGCAATCTATACTTTCAACTTTTGAAGGATGGAGAACCGGTAAATCCGTTAGAATATTTAGATGTGTAAGAAATACAACAGCCAATCACAGAAATGTGGTTGGCTTGTATCTTGCTATGCAATGATAGATGGCAAGAGCGAAATTTATGAGATTAGTGAAGATGTTATGCAGGAAGAAACAGAAGATACAACTGTGGAAGTAACAATAACAGAAGAATAGATTAACGAAACGATAAGGTGAGTTGCTTGTAAAAAACAGGCAACTCTTTTTCTTTACATTTCTTCGAAGAAAGAATAAAATATATTTTGGTAATATAACAATCTAAAAAGCAAGGAGTGATATATAACCAAATGAAATATACAATTCAAGAAACCAATGGCACATTTGCATACATGCAATTATATCAGCAGCTGAGGAGCGATATTGTAAGTGGAGTTTTGGCATATGGAACAAAACTGCCGTCTAAGAGAACGCTGGCAGAGGAAACCGGGGTCAGTGTAATTACAGTGGAGCATACATATTCCATTCTCTGTGATGAGGGATATATGGAAGCCAGACAGCGTAGCGGATATTATGTGATATATCGACAGGGTGATTTTTACTCTGCTGAAGAACCTGCGTCTGGGGCTCGTGACGAGTTTCATCATGAGTCAATTCATGTACCCAAGCATGATCGAATGAAATATGAGTTCCCTTTTTCAGTATTGGCAAAAGTTATGAGAAAGGTGTTATCCGACTATGGGCAAGAAATCTTAATAAAAGCACCAAACCAAGGATGTGAGGAACTAAGAAGAGCTATTTGCAATTATTTGGCAAGAAGCAATGGAATTGTCGTATCTTCGAATCAAATTGTGATTGGTGCCGGTGCAGAGTACCTCTACAGTCTGATAGTGCAGCTTTTGGGAGATAAGCGAAAAATCGGCTTAGAAAAGCCATCTTATGAAAAAATACAAAAGGTCTATGAGGCCAATAATGTTGTTTACGACATGCTTGAAATGGGACAAAGTGGAATAAAAACCACAGAGCTTGAGCGAACAGATGCAACCGTTCTTCATGTTACACCATTTAACAGTTTTCCGAGTGGTATAACAGCGAGTGTGTCAAAAAGATACGAATACCTGCGTTGGGCAGAGAAGCGTGGCGGTTATATTATAGAAGATAATTATGATTCAGAACTCACGGTGTCCAAAAAGAATGAGGATACAGTTTTTTCCCTTGCAAAAAACGAAAATGTCATCTATTTGAACACCTTTTCAGAGACAATTGCGCCATCCATGCGTATTGGATATATGGTTTTGCCAGAACATTTGGTGATTCGATTTGAAGAAAAATTAGGATTCTATTCTTGTACCGTTCCAGTATTTGAGCAGTTTGTTTTAGCAGAACTTATCAATAATGGTGACTTTGAGAGACATATTAATCGTGTAAGACGGGCAAAACGAAAAGAAAAACAACATCTGGTAATATAAATATTTTCTGATTTGGATATTTTAACATTACCAAAAAAAGTTATAATAAGGCATAATTACAACAAGTAGACAAGGAGAAGATTTTATGTCTTATAAAAAAATATTAACGATTCAGGATATCTCATGTGTTGGACAGTGTTCCCTTACTGTTGCGCTTCCAATTCTTTCGGCTTGCGGGTTAGAGACATGCGTATTGCCATCGGCAGTACTCTCAACACATACAGCAGGTTTTAGCGGATATACATTTCGTGATTTGACGGAAGATATGCCGAGCATCAAGGCACATTGGATGAAGGAAGGCATCAAGTTCGATGCAATTTATACAGGGTATCTGGGAAGCACGAAACAGATTGCATATGTGGAAGATATTTTTGCAGACACAGCTTCTGATACATGTGTGAAGATTGTAGATCCTGCTATGGCTGACAACGGCAATCTCTATCCGGGATTCGACGCTGAGTTCGTGGAAGCGATGAAAGGACTCTGCGGAAAGGCTGATTACATCGTACCAAATATTACAGAGGCATGCTTCCTTACAGGAGTAGAGTACAAGACGGAATATGATCGCGCGTATGTTGATGAGATTTTGGGAAAATTAGTGGAGCTTGGATGCAAGAACATTATCTTTACGGGAATCTCATATGAAGAAGGTAAGACCGGAGTAGTTGTATACGAGAATGGCGAATATGCTTACTATGAGCATAAAAAACTTGCTAATAGCTGTCATGGAACCGGAGATATCTATGCATCAGCATTTGTAGGAGCATTAGTAAAAGGAAAGAGTGCATACGATGCAGCGAAGATTGCGGCGGATTATACGATGGAATGCATCAAAGAAACTGCCAAATTAGACAATCACTGGTATGGAGCAGCATTTGAACCAGTACTTGGAAAATTAATTGGATTTATTAATGAGTAAATTAAAAGAAGACTTGGAGGGAGTTCCAAGTCTTCTTCGTTGTTATTATCTAATAGGGGGAGATCCTAGTAGTTTTCAGCTTTTCTTTCAAAGTAAGCTTGTGGATGAGCACATGTTGGACATACAACAGGAGCTTCATCGCCTAAGTGGATATAACCACAGTTGCGGCATTTCCATCCAAGTGGAGATTCGCCTTTGAACGTGTTGCCTTCTTGTAAGTGTTTTAAAAGTCTGTTGTAGCGTTCTTCGTGAGATTTCTCAACAGCTGCAACATAACGGAATTTTCTAGCCAATTCTGTGAAGCCTTCTTCTTCAGCTTCATCAGCCATACGAGCGTACATATTTGTCCATTCATCATTTTCGCCTTCGGCAGCCCAGATTAAGTTCTGTGCTGTATCACCTAAGCCGTGGAATTCTTTGAACCACATTTTAGCGTGTTCTTTTTCCTGATCAGCTGTCTCAAGGAAGAGAGCTGCAATCTGCTCAAATCCTGCTTTTTTAGCAACTGATGCAAAGTAAGTGTATTTGTTACGAGCCTGAGACTCGCCAGCAAATGCTTCCATTAAGTTTTTCTCTGTTTTTGTTCCTGCGTATTTAGACATGATACACATCCTCCTAATTAATGATATCTTTTGTTAAACTTCTTCAAAAACGTCTTTTCCTAACCCACAGATAGGGCAAAGGAAATCTTCCGGTACATCTTCCCAAGCAGTTCCTGGTGCAATTCCGTTATCCGGATCGCCTGCTACAGGATCGTATTCATAACCACATGGACATAAATATTTCATCATCGTTTACTTCCTTTCTTAATTTTACAAGC
>JAZNHX010000127.1:0-13828 GCA_045577115.1 Faecalimonas sp.
GTAAGTCAAATAGAAACGATATACCTTGCTTGCAGGGAATTTTATACCCTCTCCCGCATTTGCCTCCTCAAGGAAATTCTTCCATCCCCATCCATATCTGCTTGTACAGAACAAGATATAAAGCAGTGCACCTAGTGGCAACAGGTTGTTACTTACGATAAAGTCCTCAAGTCCTTGAATATCCATTCCTAAGACTTTGAAAGCTGACCAATCCGTCATTCCGAATACACATGGTAAACTGAGCACGATAAGAAGTACACCATTGATGAGTGTAGACTTCTTGAGTGACCATCCCCAAAGGTCTCTTGCACATGCGATAATATTTTGGAACACCGCGATTACTGTTGAGAACGCTGCAAATGTCATAAACAGGAAGAACAGTGTTCCCCATATACGACCGCCTGCCATTTCGTTAAATACATTCGGCAACGTTACAAACACAAGACCAGGGCCTTCACCTGGATCAACTCCAAATGCAAAGCATGCAGGGAAGATAATAAGTCCTGCCATAATCGCAACAGCTGTATCCAGTGCCATAACGCTGATTGCTTCTCCGGTAAGAGAGCGCTCTTTTCCAATATAACTTCCGAAAATCGAAAGAGAACCGATACCAATACTAAGTGTAAAAAAGGACTGTCCCATTGCTGCATAAAGCACTTCGCCAAGTCCGGCTTCTTTCACCTTTGAAAAGTCCGGTTTTAAATAGAAGCTTAAGCCCTCCATTGCATTCGGTAATGACATCGCGCGAACAATAAGTACAATCATGATACCGAACAGACAGAGCATCATCGGTTTTGTAATCTTCTCAACACCTTTTTGCAAGCCCACAGAGCAAACCAGAAGTCCGAGTACTGAGATTACAATCATCCAGAGAATCATCTCGTTGCGGTTTGATGTCAAATCCGTAAAAATCTGAGCGATTTTATCGCTGTTGGCTCCGACGAATTCTCCTCTTAACATCTTATAGAAATATGCCACCATCCATCCACCGACTGTGGTGTAGAACATCATAAGCAGGTAATTTCCTGCAAATGCAAAATATTTGTGAATATGCCACTTTGTTCCCTTCGGTTCAAGCATATCATAAGATTTTGTAATACTCTTCTGACTTGCACGTCCCATTGCAAATTCCATTACTACAACAGGAAGTCCCATTGCAAGTAAGAAGAATAAGTAAATCAGCACAAATACGCCTCCTCCGTACTTTCCGGTTATGTACGGGAATCTCCACACATTACCAAGTCCAATTGCACAACCTGCCGAAATCAGGATAAAACCTAATCTCGATGAAAATTTTTCTCTGTTCTCCATGTTTCTACTCCTCTTCTTCGCGCTCAATCATAATCTCAAGCGCCTGTTTCTTATTAATAATACGAACCTCCTCATGCTGTCCGCCAAACTCTCCGTCCAGTGTCCAAGGTATCTCCTCTTTTGATTCCAGTTTAATCTCTCTTGCTTTAAAGGTATACATGTGTTTTGTGTCAAAGTTCTCTATGAGCAATGCTGTGATAATCTCCTGCAAGCCAATGAGGCTCTTTGGCTTCTTAATCAACATTACCTCAAACTCACCATCATCAAACTTCACATCTTTTCCCATGATGCTTCGAAATCCTGCAACAGATCTGGAATTGGTAATCATACCAATCATGAACTCGTCCTCAATTTTCCTGCCATCCGCTTCGATCTTAATATGATACGAAGGAATATTAGACAACCGTTTTACGCCCTCTAACACATAGGCTGCATGACCCAACGCATTTTTGAGTTTCTGGTCTGTCTGGTACGGCACATCCGTAAATAATCCGAAGGCGGCCACATAAACAAACACATCCTTATTAAACCTTCCTATATCGCATGCAAATGGTTTTCCATGCACTGCTGTATCCGCAGCTTCCATAATATCGCGTGATATATGAAGACTGTTAGCAAAGTCATTCGTAGTACCTGTCGGAATATAGCCTATCGGTATACGGTCTTCTTTGTCACGTTTCATCATTCCAGTCACAACCTCATCTAAGGTTCCGTCTCCTCCACTGCAGACTACCATATCATAGCCTTTTTCCATGTGGACCACTTTGCGATAAGCATCCTTATAACTCTGCGTCGGATATACGACAACCTCATAGCCGGCCTTGACCATGATATCAAGAACGTCAGATAACTTTGCCTTGAGCAAACCCTTGCCTGCGTTTGGATTGTATATAAATAACATCCTTTTCATGCTACTACCTCCCTTTCCAATTGTAAGGTAACAAAAAGAGCATATCGCACATATGCTCTTTGACGTTATCAATTCTTATTGTGCTTTTAAGTATAACTCGATCTCATCTGCCGCAGCCACCTCGTCTGCTCCCTCTGTCACAACAACAATTTCATCCCCATTGCTCACGTTCAGGGTCATCATACCCATGATACTTTTTGCGTTGATGCTCTTGGTTCCAACTTCAATATGTACCTTACTTGAAAATTGACTTGCCTTTTGAACCAGCATTGCTATGGGACGCGCTTCTAAACCTTCCTCACGCTGAACCGTCACTGTCTTTTTTACCATGTTTGTTCCTCCTTGTTTTCTCGCAGTTCCTCTGCGATCTCACTTAATTTCCTTAATCTATGATTAATTCCTGATTTTCCGATTTCTGAGGTGCTAAGTTCTGCCAACTCTTTAAGCGATGCTTCCGGATGCGCAAGACGTAACCTCGCAACTTCCTGCAAAGTGTCCGGCAGTTTACTAACCCCTATTGTCTTTTGAATAAATGCAATGTCCTCTGCCTGTTTCGCTGCTGCTGATACGGTTTTATTAATATTCGCCGTCTCGCAGTTGACTTTGCGGTTGACTGTATTGCGCATTTCTTTCAAAATACGCACATTTTCCATCTTCATCAAAGATATCGGCGCTTCTATAATATTGAGCAAATCCACAATCTGAGACCCTTCTTTCAAATAGACCACATACGAATTCTTTCGAAGAATTACTTTTGAATCCAGTCGAAAACCGTTAATCAACGTTTTAATTTGATTTGCTCTCTTTCGGCTCGCACACACAATCTCAATATGATAAGACTTCTCCGGATTACTGATAGAACCTGCTGCCAAAAATGCACCTCTTAAATATGCACGCTTACAACAAGGTCTTCTGATAATCGCGAATTCCTCCGGAATCTCACCATCATCATCCATCAACTTTGTCTCCCGAAGCACTCGCATCGCATCCTCGTGACTCTTGATAATCACTGTATACGTTGTATGTCCTTTGCTTTTATTAGCAGAGACTAAAGTTTCCGTATCTATATTAAATGTTTTTCTGAGTAATGTAAAGTATTTTCTCGCCACAGACACATTTTCTGTCCGCACTTTAATAGAATAGCGTTCCCTGCTATCGATAACAACCTTTCCACACATCCCAATGATAGCTGAAATCTCCGCAATGTGACAGTGTTCTTTCTCCGCCAGATTCTTAGAGAGTTCTTCCTTTACTTCTCCGGAAAATGTCAGTTCCTGTTTCATATTTTTAAAATTCTCCTAAACGCTTCACTTCCGGTTCCAATGTTACACCAAACTCCTGATATACCTTTTCAGAAACTTGTCTCATAAGTTCCACAATATCCGCCGCCGTAGCATCACCCTTGTTAATCACAAAACCACAGTGCTTTTCTGAGACCTGAGCACCGCCCACTTGGAATCCGCGAAGTCCTGCATCTTGTATAAGTTTTCCGGCAAAATATCCCTCCGGTCTTTTAAAAGTGCTGCCCGCACTCGCATATTCCAAAGGTTGCTTCGTCACTCGCTGTTTCTTCAGTTCATCCATCTTTGCACGAATCTCTACCTTATTGCCTCTCTGCAGCTGATACTCAGCTTCTAATACAATATAATTCTTCTTGGTTATAGCACTGGTGCGATATCCAAGTTCCAATTCCTCATTCTGTAATGTCAGAATTGTTCCATCCTCTTTAAGTACTGTTGCACTTGCAAGAATGTCCTTCATCTCGCCTCCATAAGCTCCCGCATTCATAACAACGGCTCCGCCTACTGCTCCCGGTATGCCGGCCGCAAACTCAAATCCGGTAAGTTCTGCCTCCAGTGCCACACTTCCTACTTTCGAAAGCAACGCTCCCGCCTGCGCACGGATGCACTCTCCTTCTACGGTGATTGTATTCATCTCCTTATATATCTGGATAATGACACCGCGATAGCCTTTATCGCCCACCAAAAGATTGCTTCCATTGCCCAATATATAATAAGGAAGATTCTCATTTTTGCAAAGTGCTACCACCTGCTGCACTTCCTGGGTAGTGCGTGGCATCACAAAGTAATCCGCATTGCCTCCCACGCGGAATGTCGTGTGTTTCCTCATCGGTTCATCTACCAGCACGCGATCTTTATCTATTATTTGAATCAATTGATTATAAATATTCAGATTCATTCAATATTCTCCACTTTTTATTTGCTTCAATCAAAAATATTCTACATCACATCATACAACATACTGTGACGAAATTCAACGGGCACTTGCATTTTTTACAGAAATAGGTTATAGTAAGATAAATATGTATAAAAATAATTCAAAAAGGAGTTGATGTATCAGTGGACCCTAGTGCCGCCATACAGAGTGCCGCCCAGCAAGGTGTCGGCGTACAAGTAGTAATTTTAGTAATTTTATTAGGACTATCTGCATTCTTTTCATCCGCAGAAACAGCCCTGACAACCGTGAACAAAATCAAAATGCGTTCTTTAGCAGACGATGGAAACAAGCGTGCGAAGATGGTTTTGAAGCTTACTGATAATCCAGGGAAAATGTTGAGTGCGATTCTAATCGGCAACAATATCGTGAACCTTTCCGCATCATCACTTACAACCACCATTGCCTACGAGCTGGCAAGTGATATTGTCGGACCAATTGCTTCCTATGCAGTTGCAATTGCAACCGGTATCCTCACCGTACTTATATTAATTTTCGGTGAAATCACACCGAAGACTGTCGCAACTATCCATTCGGAAAAGCTTTCTTTAGTATATGCTTATCCAATCCATTTTATTATGATAGTTTTAACACCAATCAGTTTTCTCGTCAACATATTAGCTCGCATCATTCTCTTAATCCTTCGCGTGGACCCGAATGCAAAACCGGATGCCATGACCGAAGATGAGCTCCGTACCATTGTGGAAGTAAGCCACGAAAGCGGTGTGATTGAAGAGGAAGAACGCGAAATGATTAATAACGTGTTCGATTTGGGCGATGCTAAAGCAAAAGATGTTATGGTTCCTCGTGTCAACGTGGTATTTGCAGATGTAGAAAGTTCTTATGAGGAATTGATTGACATTTTCCGTGAACACAAATTTACTCGTCTCCCGGTTTACGAAGAGACAACGGACAATGTAATTGGCACAATCAACATGAAGGATCTGCTTTTATATGATCATAAAGAGGATTTCAGTATTCGTGAATTCCTGCGCGAAGCGTATTTCACTTATGAGCACAAGGTTGTATCTGAACTCCTTGTGGAAATGCGTGAAGCATCCTACAACATTGCCATCGTTCTTGATGAATATGGCGAGACAGCCGGTCTAATCACTTTGGAAGATATCTTAGAAGAGATTGTCGGCGAAATCCATGATGAATACGACGAGTATGAAGAGGACGAGCTTCTTACAAGAATTAACGATTTCGAATACATTTTGGAAGGCTCCATTAGTTTGGACGACCTTGACGATCGTTTGGAATTGAAATTAGAATCAGAAGAATACGATTCTCTCGGCGGCTTCATCATTGAAAACTTAGACCGCCATCCGGAAGTCGGTGATGAGATTACAACAGAAAAGGGACTTCGTCTCGTTGTTGATTCTCTCGACCAAAACCGTGTAGAAAAAGTACACATCTTTATTCCAGAAGATTTTTACCTCGAAGATGACGAGGATGAAGAAATCGAAGAATAATACACAAATTATCCCCTGATGCATATGTTATTATGAAAGCATGACATCAGGGGGATTTTTATGCCTGTTACAGTAATGTTAGATGCCGGCCACGGTGGGGTCAATCCGGGCGCAGTTTACGAAGGAAGACAGGAAAAAGATGATGCACTTGCACTCGTTTTGGCAATTGGCCCTATCCTGCAAAACAACGGAATTGATGTGTTATATACCAGAACAACCGATGTATATCAGACACCGCTTCAAAAAGCAGAACTTGCAAATGAAGCAGATGTAGACTATTTTGTTTCCATTCACAGAAATTCATTTCCGGAAGATAATGTTGTTTCGGGAGTGGAGAGCCTTGTCTATGACTTGTCAGGCGTAAAGTATGAGATGGCGCAGAATATCAATGCACAATTAGAAACAGTTGGGTTTGTGAACTTAGGGGTAAAGGCAAGACCAAATCTTATTGTACTGAGACGTACAAAGATGCCTGCAGTGCTTGTAGAAGCAGGATTTATCAATTCGGATACCGACAACATGCTCTTTGATGCGAATTTCCAGGCAATCGCTCAGGCAATTGCAGACGGCATTATTGAAACCATCAACGTTCAACCGGAGACATTGGAATCTAGATACTCCGTACAGGTAGGGGCTTTCCGTAACCGCAATTACGCAGAAGATTTGCAGGAGGAGCTTATGGAAATGGATTTCCCTGCCCGAATCGAGAGGGGCGACGGATATTTCCGTGTGCGCGTAGGTGATTTCAGAACCATAGACGAGGCAAGCAGATTGGAACGAAGATTAAAAAGGGCTGGATATCAGACAGTAATTGTGACATAATAGAGGTACAAACGAAACGCGCGGAGGTGCACATGGAAAGCAAGGCAGAATTTTTAAAGAAACTCAATGATTTGGTGACTGTAATTCGCGAAAAAGGAAATCAGATTACAGTCGACGAAGTGAAAACATATTTTTCGGGCATGGATTTGAACGAAGAACAGATAGGATTAGTCTTCGACTATCTTTTGGCACAAAAGGTAGTCGTAAAAGGCTATATTAAGATGGACATGCCTGTTTCAGAAGAAACACAGTTGGTACTTACAGCAGACGAAGAAGCATACCTAAAAGAATATCAGGAAGATTTAAAGGTGTTTAAGGTCGTCCCAGAACAAGAACGTGAAGTCTTGTTTGAAAAAATGATAAAGGGTGACTCTCAGGCAAAGAATCGGATTGTGGAAATATATCTGAAAGACGTGATTGAAATTGCCAAAGAAATGTATCATTTAGATATTTTCCTAGGTGATTTGATTCAGGAAGGAAACGTAGGATTGATTCTTGGAGCAGAACTGGTAACAGATATAGAAACGGCACATCAGACCATCACAGAGCAGATTCGCCAAAGCATACAGATGCTCATTGAAGAACATACTGAGTTGAGTAATCGTGACAAAAAGATGGTTGAAAAAGTTGCGATGTTGGATGAATCTATCAAAACGCTGACGGAAGAACTTGGGCGAAAAGTGACGATTGATGAACTTGCTGTTTACATGGGTATGACGGAAGACGAGATTGACGATATACTAAAATTAACGGGCGAAGATTCTGATTCGGATGAATAGAAATAAAGGCACCCACACTAGTGGATGCCTTTATTTTTTATTTGTGCTCTGCAATATATTTTTCTACAAGTTCTGCTGCATCTTCTACACATTTCTGGCAGCTCACTCTCTGCACGCCATTCTCAACTGACTTCAGATCTCTGCATAAAATAGAACCATTCTCTTCTTCGAATTTTTGAGCCACATCTCGAATACTTGCATAGGTATCCATCTTTGTCTTTCTCGGATTGTCCTTCTCACCTGCACTATTGTGCATACCAATTGCCATATACATACCCGTCACTGCACCGCATGTATTGAGAAGACCTCCCATGCCTGCTCCAAATCCTTCAGTCACTTTGAAAATATCATCATCTGCAATTCCGTACTCCTCACAATATGCACAGATGACTGCCTGACAACAATTATATCCCTTCTCTGCGAAATTTCTTGCTGCTTTTTCCTTGATTTCCATATGTATGTCCTCCTATTGTATCTTAATAACTTTTCTGTCATAAGTCACTAGACCATTTACCTCTTCCTCGATATCAGAAAGTTGTGTATAGACCACACCACTTAACCCTTTCTCAATCAGTGGAAGCACCTGACCTTCATATAATTCCTTATAAGCCTTAGAAAGTGCTTCCAGAGCATCAAATTTCTTATAACCAAACACTCTCTCAACACTCGAATGCCCAGTTATATGACAAGCATATCCACCGTATTCTGATATCACAAAGGCACGTTTGTCATCCTTCTCCACCTTAAGTTTACGGAAATAATTATGTACACTGTTGAAATCTCCTGCCTTCTGGTCAAACCATCCGCTTGCATGGTCAACCGTTCGCGTAGAATCCTGTGTCTTCACATCATTCGCAATTCGCTCCGCATCAAACTGTCCCCATGCCTCATTAAACGGCACCCATGTAGAAATGGATGGAATATTGTACAGATGCTCGATCATCTGTCTGCACTCCTCTTCCCAAGCCTTACGCCCCTCTTCTGATTGTCTTGAAAACATATGATAAATATTGTCTTTAATTACACGGCCCAAAAACGGCAAGGCGGTTGGCATATAGCATACCCACGGCATATTGTACGTTGTACCACCATTCACCATATCCTGCCACACAATCATTCCAAGACGGTCACAGTGGTAATACCAGCGAAGTGGTTCTATTTTTATGTGCTTACGAATCATATTGAAACCTGTTTTCTTCGCAAGTTCAATGTCATATACAAAAGCCTCGTCGCACGGTGCTGTCATAAGGCCATCCGGCCAATATCCCTGATCCAAAACTCCATTCAAGAAATATGGTTTATGATTCAAACAAAATCTTGGAATGCCCTTTTCATCCTTTTCAATGGTGAAAGAACGCATTGCGAAATAGCTGTGAATCGTGTCCTCCCCTGCCTTCAATGTGAAGTAATATAAGTTCGGCGCTTCGGGACTCCAAGGTTGGAATGCTTCTTCTGTAAATCGTAACACAAGGGTAGTTATCCATCCCCTTTCTGTCTGTCTTTTTGAAGTTTCATATACTACCTGCGCAACCCCTATTTCTAATGTATTGTCAAGTTCTACACAAACTGCGTCGAATGGTATATCACTTCCCAATTCAATAGTTACAGATGCTTCATCGTAATTCGGTGTGATTTTCATTTCCTTCACATAATTCTCTGGCAGCCATTCATACCACACACTCTGCCAGATTCCGCTCTGAGCCGTATAAAACATGCCTCCACGCTTCAAGGTCTGCTTACCTCTCGTATGATAAGACGTATCACTGTCATCCTGCACGCGGACCTGTAACGTACACCCTTCTTCACTCACATAATCGGTGATATCGACTTCAAACGGAAGATATCCACCATAGTGATTAGCAACCTCATGACCATTGATGTATACTGTCGCCTGTTGATCCACGGCATCAAAATGTAAGATACAACGCCCGTTCTTCTCTTTTCTCTGACACTCTTCCTCGGTAAAGGATAGCACTCTCTGATACCAGAGATATTCTCTCGGTTGCAACTGTCTCTCCACGCCGGAAAGCAGTGTTTCCGGTGAAAATGGGACCAGAATCTTTCCCTGACTCTCAAACGAATAGTCTTCACTTTGTGGCACAATCGCATAGTCCCACTCCCCGTGAAGCATTTGATAATGCTCTCTTTGCATCTGTGGTCGTGGATATTCCTGCCATACATTATTTTTATCTAACTTTTCACCCCAAGGCGTGTAAAACGGAATCAACGTATCACCCACATGTTCCTTGTGTATATTTGCCAAGGCATCCTTAATTCGCATCTTTACGTTTCCTCTTTTTTATCAGTTTTTGTACTAATTTTGCGATTACAAATACGATTGCCACCAAAAATGCTACCACCAAAAGAACAATACCTAGTACCATGAAGAAATATTTGTTTGAATTCTTTAATAAATCGCCCAACTTTTTGCTATCCTCCACAACTTTTCTTCCTTCTTCAGTCGCATATTTTTGCGGTACATTGCCAATTCCGTCTCCGTCTATATCTTCAAAGGATGACATGTACTCCGCAATCGCAGCCCATGCTTTCAACTCTTTGCCTTCTCCTGTCAAAATCACTGCATCCTCATAATTTTCTACAGGTGTTCCATCTGAGAACTTCGGAACAACAGAAAGTAAACCATAAGATAAATCTGTCACTCCTCCGAGCATTTGTGAAGTGTAAAAATCCGTCACAACGCGGTACAGCTTATCGTCTTCAATTTCCACACGCTTCTCATTCATATCACATAAGTACACATCTGTCACCTTATTAAGAATCATGCGGTTCGGATTGTAATTCCAGTACAGACCGTCTGTATAGAGTCTGGCTGAAGACATTATATCAGAAATGCTCGCATCAATCTCCGCTGCTATTTTAAGTTCTGCTCCCGTTAAATAAATGCTGATTAGCGGATATCCCGGAATTCCATCTTGTCCGATTCCAAGTGAAAATGAATTAAATACATTTTCTGTTGTGACATTCCCTTTTGCATAGGTATCACGAATCACACCTGCAGGCACAACTGCCACATCCACAGGCCTTGTATCTGTCATATCAAACTTTGCAACCGAATAAGTATAAGCATCTGCCATAATGCTTCCCAGATTCATCTCCGTATGTTTACTTCCCACATCTCCGCTGGTTGCAAATTCAATTTCATTTGTACAAAGAACTTTGTCTGCGGTATACCCGAATTGCTCCAGATACTTACTGTCAACATTCTCCATGAATGAATTTACCTTAGCCTGAGTCGCCTCATCCGCTTTTACATCTTCAGCCACAAGAATCAACTCATAGTCGTCTGGTTCCCATCTTCCGTCTTTCTTCTGCTTCATCGAAAGGCTGCCCAAGTATTTTCCATATTCTCCTGCAGATACAATATACGTATCACCATGTCTAATCGGCTTGTCCAGTTTCGTGTGCGTATGTCCGCTGATGATAAGGTCAACCTCCGGCACATTTTTGGCCAGAATCTCGTCCTCAGATTTAGAGTCATCCTCCCATGTTCCACTATGAGAAACGCATGCAATCATATCTACATTTTCTTTTTCTTGAATCGTTCCAACTGTTTCCTTTAATGCATCTACCGGACTTTTAAACTCAAGTGGACAATTTGGTACACAATCTAAGCAATCCTCTCCGAATATACCGGTAACCGCAATCTTGACACCATTTTTATCTAAAACAACGTAGTCCTTAACACCATATTTATCGAAAGCCTCCTTCAAGAGTTTTTGGTCTTCTGTCAGCCCTTCTTCCTCCATTGTCTCCCAATCAACATTACAAAGCACCATCGCCGGCAGTCTATCGCCACTGGCCACTGCCCTGTTTAACATATTCGCCAGACCTTTTGCTTTATAATCAAACTCATGGTTACCCAAGGTGGTAACATCCATGCCCAGTTCACCAAGCATGCGTATCTCCGATGCCTCTTCCTCGTACATAACCTGAATCAATGTTCCCATCGAAAAATCACCGCCATCTAAAAGAAGTGTGTCCGGATTATCCTCTTTTTGTTCATTTATCAGAGTCTTAATCTTCGCAAAGCCACCTAGCACCTGCGTTTTCTCATCTTCTACTGTTGCAAATTCATTGAGATGCGAATGAGTGTCATGTAAAAACATCACATCAACTTCCTTCTCCTTTGAATCCGCCATACCTGTCATCGCAAAACATCCTGCAATGGCTAAAATAGCAACAAATCCTAATACGCACAATCTTTTTTTCATCGTTCTACTCCATTTCCATATTCTTTCTTAATATAACCATTTTTTCTTAATTCTCTCTTAATGATACCCCTTTTCTGAGTTATCGTCAATGACGTGCATTTTTATAAAATTAGATTGTTAAAAAGGTTTACTTTACCAAAGAAATATATTAGAATAAATCTGTATGTAAAAACGAAAATTCAACAAAGGAGACGTAGTTATGAGTATTTCACCATTACAAAAAGTAAGATATGAGTATGCTCCAAAGCTTCCTGGAATGCTTAGAAACGGTATTGCAGATATTTGCGTAAAAGAAGGAGCAGAGACTCAAAGTGTAGCTGATCAAGAAAAAATCAAAGCTCTTTTCCCGAATACTTATGGTAAAAAGGAAATCACTTTCCAGAAAGGTGCGAACACATCAGAGGCTAAGAAACAGGTTGTCGGTGTAATCCTTTCCGGCGGTCAGGCTCCGGGTGGTCACAACGTTATCTGTGGATTATATGATGCTTTAAAGGCGACTAACAAAGATAATGTTCTTTATGGTTTCAAAGGCGGTCCAAGCGGACTTATCGAAGATGATTACTTAATCTTTGACGATGAATACATCAACCAATACAGAAACACAGGTGGTTTTGATATCATTGGTTCTGGTAGAACAAAATTAGAAACAAAAGAACAATTCGCAGTTGTTGCTGAAGTATGTAAGAAACATGGCATCACAGCAGTCGTAATCATCGGTGGTGATGATTCCAATACTAATGCAGCTGTACTTGCTGAATACTTCGCTGCAAACAATACTGGTGTTCAGGTAATCGGATGTCCTAAGACAATCGACGGCGACCTTAAAAACGAAGACATTGAATGTTCATTCGGTTTCGATACAGCTACAAAGACATATAGCGAAATCATTGGAAACATCGAAAGAGATTCAAACTCTGCTAAAAAATACTGGCACTTTGTAAAAGTGATGGGACGTTCTGCTTCTCACGTTGCTTAATAATGTGCTCTTCAGACACAGCCAAACGTATGCTTGATTTCAGAAGAAGTTGCAGAAAAGAAAATGTCTCTTTCACAGATTACAAACTACATTGCTGATTCAGTAGCAGCAAGAGCAGCTAAGGGAATGAACTTCGGTGTTGCTATCATTCCTGAAGGTGTTGTAGAGTTTATTCCTGAATTCTCTGTACTCATTCAAGAAATCAATGAACTTCTTGCAGGCAGCAAAGCAGATGAATTCAACGCACTCGCTACATGGGCAGAAAAATATGCATTTATTGAAAACGGTCTTACAAAAGAATCTATGGCTGTATTTGCTCTCCTTCCGGAAGCAATCCAACAGCAGTTATTCTTAGAGAGAGACCCGCACGGAAATGTACAGGTTTCATTGATTGAATCAGAAAAATTGTTCTCAGCTCTTGTAAAAGAGAACTTAGCAGCAAGAAAAGCGTCTGGTACATACAACGGTAAGTTCAGTGCTCTTCACCACTTCTTAGGATACGAAGGAAGATGTGCATTCCCTTCTAACTTTGATGCTGACTACTGCTACTCATTGGGATACAATGCATTTATGCTTATCCAATACGGATACAACGGATACTTGTCAAAAGTGTCTAACCTTTCTAAACCGGCAAACGAATGGGTTGCAGGTGGTATGCCAATCACAAAGATGATGAACATGGAAAGAAGACACGGCGAAGACAAACCAGTAATCAAGAAAGCCCTCGTAGAACTTGACGGTGCTCCATTCAAATACTTTGAAGAACGCCGCGCAGAATGGGCTGAAAACACTTGCTTCGTAATCCCTGGTGCAATTCAGTACTTTGGACCTTCAGAAGTATGTGATACAACAACAATGACACTTGCACTTGAACAAGCGAAATAAAAGTTGAGACAAGAAGCAAAGGAACTCCAGTGATTTGATTCATCACTGGAGTTCCTTTGTACTCTATGATATTTTGTCTGGCAAATCTATACCCTCTTGATAAAGCAAGAACAATTTACACTACATCTTACTATTCTGTTTCTTGACACCGTAAAAATGTTAATACTTTTGATAATTTACGGTGGGTGTTTTAAAAAGCAATA
>JAZNHX010000128.1:0-5206 GCA_045577115.1 Faecalimonas sp.
GTATACCTTTTTTATAGGCATATTTGAAGTATGGGGACTATTGTACTTCCTCAATACATATATGGAATGTAGATTTAAGGGAGTTAAGAAAATCATAAGTTATTTGGCATTCTACATTGTGTTTATGGTTGTGGTTATAGTTTTTTCCAATATACTCACAGGATATGCGGTTATAGCCAAGATATTTTTCATAATAATTGGAATAGCATTATATGGCAGGATTAGTTATAGTCGTGGATTCATTACATGCCTTTTCTTTGCCTGCGTGGATTATATATTATTGTTCTATGCGGATTGTGTTTATGTCAGCATAATGGGGATGGATGAAGGGCTTGTTACTTATGTAATGGGTATAGTTCTTAGATTGATATGGATTGCATTGCTTGTATTTTTGAGACATAAGACGGGTTTGGTTAAGAAGTATCTATATGAGGAGAGAATTTCTTTAAGAAAGTATTCGTGGCTTCCTGTCTTTTCAGGGTTTATTGGTATATATCTGTATGTAATGTTTATATCTAACAATGTACCTAACTATTTCTATGCTTTTGTGTCACTGGCAATACTATGTCTCAATGCCTTGGCGCTATTCTTCTTGCAGGATTCCATTGTGCAGGAAGAGAAAATATATCAATCAGAATGACAAAATCAAAAGCATAAAAATCAGATGCAGACATTTTATGATAGGCAGGCTTTGTATGAGAGGCAGGGTAGAAAGCTTCATGATTACAAGAAGCAGATGATGACTGTAAATGAGTTAATTAGAAAAGGGGAGCTTGAGGCTGCACTAGAACAAACTGAGGCGATTACTAAGAATATGTCGGTGGAATTGTCTGAGATAAATGTGAATCATCCCGTTGTTAATGCCATATTGAATCAGGAGTATCGTATAGCTAAAGGGAAAGGTATTGGTATGACATTTTCCATATGTGACTTATCAGGGCTTACGATTGCAGGAGAGGACATTGTTACAATATTTGGAAATCTTCTTGAAAATGCGATTCAGGCTTGTGAGGTTTTGGTAGAGAAGGGTAATCATCCTACGGTTCATATTAAAATGGTAAATGCGGATAGTAAGTATATTCTCAATATTAAGAACCCTGTGCCAGAAAAAGTGGAAATAGAAGATAACAACATTATTTCTAAGGATTGCAAAGATCATGGAATTGGGCTTCTTAATGTTAGAAGTACGGTAGAAAAGTATAATGGTGATTTTGTTGTATCCTGCAGCGAGAAAGAGTTTGTTGCGGTGGTAATGTTAAAGCAATAGAAGACTGTTGACTATACGTTAGTCAATTCACCACAAAATAGCAACCATTCACTACATAGCAGTTGATATTTGTAAAATATTGTTCGATATACTAAATAGATAATTATGTATATTTTGAAGGGAAATGCTGATATGAACATTAATCTTAATACCACATTTGGAAATGAAAATATTAAATCTCTGAATAACAATCAGGGAGTTTTGAATAATAAAAACAATGTTATTGATGGGAAGACACTTAATCTAAGTGGGAATATTCTTGATGAAAAGAAGGCTCAAACCAAGAAGGATGCTATGAAACTCATCCGTAATGCATTTGAAGGCGACCAAAAGATAAGCAATGAATTTAACGAGAAGAAAAGACATATAGAGGAGCTTATTCAAAGTAAAGGTGAAGCAGATAAGGTTATTAATGATATCGAAAATGAAAGAAAGATGCTTCGGGACGAGTATGGACTAACTGAAAATAGCAAAGAGGAGAAGGAGCTTAAGTTATTAGAAAAAGACTTTAAATCTGGGCTTCCCGGTAGCGACGTATCCCTCTCAGAAGAAGAAAGAAAAGCCGTAGCAGAGATAAAAGAAAGAGGTCTCACAGAGTATCAAAGCAGGTCTATGGAAAAGCTTGATTATGCGAAGAATTATATTGTAAAATCTTATGCTAATACTCTTGAGATTCAAGATGAGAATCGTTCCTTGGGTATGATGGAACGGGAAATGCTTAAGAATACCTCAATGATAGATGCACAGAAGCAGGCTAAAAAGGTCGAAGAAGAATTAAATGAGCAAGTGGTAAGCATTGTCGTAGATGAAGCGAAGGATAATATAGATTCTGAGATTGAGGAGAAGAAAGAGGAAGCTGAAAAAATTAAAGAGAAAAAAGAGGAAATCGAAGAAAGAATTGATGCATCCAAAAAGCGTAGAGATGAAATGGAAGATTTTTCTGAAAAAATACTTGAAGGAGCAGAATCTATGTCTCAAATTACTAAAAGTGTAGATGAGGCACAACAAGAAGTAAAAGAAATGATGACTAAGATGAAGATGCTTGATGAGGATATCAAGGGAATTGAGGTTGATGATAATAGGTGATGCTTCGGGAGGAATATAAGTATGAATGGTATTAACCCAGTTGGAATTGATAAAACGGCTGATTACTTTAATAATTTACAAGAGGCATTTAAAGAAAGAATCAATACGAAAGAAAATCAGGGTGCTTTATCTTCAAATAATGCGGTGGTTTCATGAGAGGAATAGAATATAGTCCGTTCGTTACATTTTTTTGTTGGTTCATTACATCTGTATTAAGTTTTTTTCACTATTTCCGAAATAAGTATTAAGAAATACGATGGAACTAAAAGCAGCCATGGAAGGCATCTGTCATTAACTGAAATGTTAATGCAGGTGCTTTTTAATTATAAAAAAAGAAGCCACTCGGACCTTTCTGTGGACTAATGACATTAGATGAATGTCAGATTGTATAGGAGAGTGGCGTGACTCTGACCGACAGATGAGTCACAGAAAGGAGAAAATATGTCAATAGCGGGACTGGGAACTTATCAAAGTTCAAGTATGTATTACAAATCAAACTGTAATGTTGAAAACTTTAATCCTAATGGAAAGTTTTTCAATCAAAAGATGTCATTTCTAATGAAGAATGGCGATGCGGTACAAAATGATGATGGTAGTATTGTGAGCTCAGAAGATGAGAGGAATTCAGAGATGGAGTTCGGCTCTTTAACACGAATCCCGGTGATGCCGAAAGCTTATGGCGAGATGGCATCATACACCAGATGTATTTCTGCCAGCATCAGTACTAAGGAAATGCAGGCAACGGAGAACGAAGCCGGAGAAGTAATGTATTCCTATAAGGAGACATCGCTTTCTTTCGACATTGTTATCGATTCTGATGGAACGGACAAGACATACACCATCAAAGGAATTGATGAGAATGGTGACGAGTTCGAGAGAGAATTTGATCCCTATAATCTCGATAAGGAAGAAATGGATTATCCTGAATTCTCTGCTCTTTGTATGTACATAAGACAGACGGATGAAACTGCAGATCTTATAGCAAGCAGTTACTTTACGGATACTAGCTTCTTTGATGGAATATTTGATAGGGGAGATCGTGTAGGTCTGTTAGAGCAGTATGCAGATGAGTACGGCGACACCATGCCAAAGCTTGCAGGACTCGCACAGAAACTGTTTGAATCTATTAATTCATTTTTTGAAAATGCCATGAAAGAAAATGAGGAAGAATTAGATATTCCCAATACTATAGTATCGCGTCATAACGAATATACTGATCCTGATACTGGGAAGAAGGTTCCTGTGGATGTTCAGTATATAACATTATATACTGATGAGGGAATATCTTGTAAGGAGATTTCCAACGTGAATGGTGAGACGAAGGAAAGAGATTTATGGGAAATGTCTTATGATTCTCCGGAGAGCAGGGAAAAGATAAGGAAGTTTCTTAATAGCTTTGATAAGGATGAGAAACTTACCTTTGCATCGCAAGAGAACTTCTGGAAAGATTTTATGAAGGAAGATTTTGATATAGAGGGCTTTCGCGAGTATTACGACACATTAGTTGACGGACACATTGACATTGAAAAGTTAAAGGCAGAAGGAAAGACGCTTCGCGATGCCTTTAATGAGCCGTATCATGACTATATCAATAATACACATTTCATTGGCAGAGTGTTCACAGAAGAAGAACTCTATCAATATGTTGATGATCAAGTTAGGGGTAATCAGGACAAGAAGAAATCTCTGTACGATTTATTAAAGGATTCTTGTCCTGAAGGAATAAATGCAACACTCAGATTCGCAGGAGAGTCTGAAATTTACAGTTTCTATGACTTTATTGATGAGTTCATGAGAAGGTCTAACGACGGGAGAAAAAGAGGTGTGACATATGCAAATTAATCCAATAGCAAGAAATCCATACACATCAATTACAAATAGGAATAGAAATGCTTCAACCGATAGTTTTGTTAGTACTATGGGTAAAGTGTCTGATAATCATTCAAGCTATAAGGTCTATATGAAAAAGGATGATATGCTTTATTCCGGTGGCAATGGTACGGGACTATCTTTCTATCTGAAGTATGCTGAGGATTCGACCGAGGATAATCCCAAGGTTCTTGCGCGTGGGGTTGATGAAAATGGTAATGAATTTGAACAGACGATAAATGTTAATGATGTTAATCCGAGAAATGCTACCATTATTGAGATGCATGCATTAGAAGCAACTAGTGGTGCGACCAAGAGGAATGGTTTGACATCGTTACCTATGGGGAGCGAGAATGTCGGGATTAATCAAAGACAGGATTTTATGGCGGCGTTCAAAAAGAATATAGCCGATATGAACTTACTTGGAGAAAAGAAGACAGCTACTGAATATAGTAAACTACATGATTTTTATGAAAATGTAGGAAATGCTACGACTCGCTCAACATCATCCAACAATGGCAAGAACATAGGTGTAATGACAATTGGCAATCAAGGATATATAGCAAAATATTCTGACTCATCAACGGACGCAGACCCAATAATCAAGGTTGGTGACTATGAGGTTAATGTAAATAAAGTCGACCCAAATAATGCGACCGAGATAGAAATGTTCGCTTTGACTTCATATATGGATGATAAAGGGTTAACGGATAATACGGGAATGAAGTCGTTTAACAAGATGAGAGCATATTCTAAGCAGGCAGAGTATAACGGATTTATTGACGGAATCGCTGATTCGGATAATGCTTGGTCAATGAGCAGGAATTGGATTTCAATTCTGGAAAATGCTAAGGATTCATATTTCAGAATGCCAGAAACATACAAGCAGGGCCTAAGTGCAGAAAGACTAATTGGAAGATTGATGAAACAGTATAATTCGTTGTTATAGGACTAATATAATCCATTCATTACACTATATTGACT
>JAZNHX010000129.1:0-4480 GCA_045577115.1 Faecalimonas sp.
AAAAGATGAGAAAATCCAAAGAAGATGTCTGATATGGTGAATAAGGTATATACAAGGGACATTTTTAATCGGGATTGATAAATAATCCGGGAGATTTACATATGGGCTATACGGAAAGTTATGTGGCGTTCTTAGATATTCTGGGTTTCAAGAATTTTATCGGTACTTCTACATTTGAGGAAGTGCTGGAAGTGTTTACTCAGATTACAGAAGGGCGGGAAGCAAAGCAGGCATTGTTTCGTGCATGCGAAGAGGGCGATAGCAAAGGGAGAGATTTATCAAAATGAAGAAATGATTTTTGGTAAAGGAATGATAGATGCTTATCTTGCACAAGAGAATATAAGTAGATATCCGAGAATTATTTTATCCAAGTCATTGGCCGAGGAGATGGAAGATGTGTCTGCTCAATACGATGGACGGTCTAGACTTGTATTGGGTGAAGATGAATATTACCATATTGATTGTTTGCGCGAGTATTTGGTTGATGGTGATGAATGTATGAACTTATGGAAGTATGAGAAGATCCAAAATTATATCGAAGAACAATTAAGTGAGTATACAACTCAAAGTGTTCGAGAGAAGATGTTTTGGTTGAAGGCAGAATGTGGGAAGTTGATGGTTGATGATGAAAGATGGCGCCGGAGCAGTAGTTGGGATTGTGGTAGTGCTGTCTGTTTACAGAATAAAACGAATATGGAATGAGTAGATGGGAACCGTTTTGTTGTTTTTTTGTATTGCTTTCTATTATCCAATATGCTACACTAAACAAAAGCATTATTTTTCTTAAATCATATGGCACAAGCCATGTCAAAGAATCTTTTTTCAATTCAAAGAAATCTCGATGCTTTTCAATTAATTTCAATTAATAAAGCAGAGAGGTTTGAAGAATGAGAAGGGACCTCCTGCACAATTTCAAAGGAGGTATACACATGTGTATGACGAAACAGATAGAGAAAAAGTCTGTCAAACAAGACTATAAGTCTCGAATGTTCACTATGATTTTTGAGGACAAAAAGGAACTATTGCAACTGTATAATGCTGTGGGACAAAGAAACTATGATGATCCGGAACTATTAACAATCAATACGCTGGAGAATGCCATTTATATGTCTATGCAGAATGATTTATCGTTCGTTATTGATTCGAGATTATCCTTGTACGAGCATCAATCTACTTATAGCCCGAATTTACCGCTACGTTTTTTAATGTATCTCTCGGATTTATATGAAAAGATGATAACAGGAAAGAATGTATACGGAACGAAGATTATCCAGATTCCCGCACCGAAATTCATTGTCTTTTATAATGGAAGGAAAGAACGACCGGAACGTGAAGTGATTAAGCTTTCGAATGCATACATGACACAGGATGAAGAAGTGTCTCTAGAGTTGTTGGTGGATGTGTTGAATATCAATGTGGGGCATAATAAGGAACTTTTGAAGGCGTGTAAGACACTCGGTGATTATTCTGAGTATGTTTATCGAGTGAGGGAATATGCAAAAGAGGAGTCTATTGAAGAAGCGGTAGACAGAGCGATTGATGAGTGTATTCGAGAAGGTGTTTTAAAAAAGTTCTTGGAGCGAAATCGTGCGGAGGCGAGAGCGATGAGTATATATGAATATGATCAGGAAGAACATATAAGATTGGAACGAGAGGATGCTTTTGAGGATGGGAGTAAAGCTCATTTGATTTCTCAAATACAGAAAAAGTTAGCTAAGCACAAATCAGTAGAAGTGATTGCAGACGAATTAGAGGAAACTGTGGAGGTTATTCAAGGAATTGTTGATGAACTGAAAAAGGTAAATAAGAGACCTTTTTAATCGGGATTAATAAATAGTCCGGGAGATTTACATATAGGTTATACGGAAAGTTATGTGGCGTTCTTAGATATTTTGGGTTTTAAGAATTTAGGTGGTGCCGGAGCGCTAGTTGGGATTGTGTTGGTGCTGAGTGTTTGCAGAATAAAAGGAGATTATGCACAAGGGGTATAATCTCCCTTTTGCGTTATTGTGACTTTATTTTCCTATTCTTCAAATATTCCTCCTGCTCCATATCGTCTAGTTCTCTGTCATATTCAGAGGAGCAGCGAATGCAGCAGTAGAGAACGAAAGCGACTAGTGTTAACAGACCGCATAATAATAGCTTCAACATACAAGTTTCCTTTCGGCTTATATTGCTATTATTATTCACAGATAAGCGGATTTATATACAGAAAATTCCTTGTATTGCATTTTCGTATATGCTACACTTGAAGATGTCTAAAGGAGATGAGCGAATGAAACAGTATGATTATTTAGTGGTTGGTGCAGGCCTTTACGGTGCGGTCTTTGCACAGCAGGCAAAGCAAAGTGGGAAAAAGGTTTTGGTGATTGATAGACGTCCTCATATTGCGGGAAATGTCTACACAGAGAGCATCGAGGACATCAATGTGCACAAGTATGGGGCGCACATTTTCCACACCAATAATAAAGAAGTGTGGGAGTATGTGAATCGGTTCGCTGATTTTAATCGTTTTACGAATAGTCCGGTAGCAAATTACAAGGGGGAATTGTATTCGCTGCCGTTTAATATGTATACATTCAATAAGATGTGGGGTGTGGTTACTCCGGAGGAGGCTGCTGAGAAGATAGAGGAGCAGAGGAAGGAAGCGGGGATTGAGACTCCGCAGAATCTGGAAGAACAGGCGATTTCGTTAGTTGGACGAGATATCTTTGAGAAGCTTGTGAAAGGGTACACGGAAAAGCAATGGGGACGTGACTGCAAGGATCTTCCTGCATTCATTATTAAAAGATTGCCGGTGCGTTTTACATTTGACAACAATTATTTTAACGCGTTGTATCAGGGAATTCCGATCGGTGGATACACGGCGATGGTAGAGCGCATGCTGGAGGGTATAGAGGTTCGACTTGATACAGATTATCTTAAGAATCGCGAAGAGTGGAATGCTCTAGCTGACAAGGTCATTTACACAGGTGCCATTGATGAGTATTTTGGTTATCAGTTAGGTGCTTTGGAGTATCGCAGTGTCCGCTTTGAGACGGAGGTGCTCGACATGCCGAATTACCAGGGCAATGCTGCAGTGAATTACACGGACAGGGAGACACCTTGGACTCGTATTATTGAGCACAAATGGTTTGAGTTCGGTACGCAACCGAAGACAGTTATCAGCCGTGAATACAGTAGCGAGTGGAAGCTGGGAGATGAGCCGTATTATCCTGTGAATGACAAGAAAAATGAGCAGATGTATGAACGATATAAGGAACTTGCACAGCAAGAGACACAGGTGATTTTCGGAGGCCGTTTGGGAGAGTATAAGTATTATGACATGGATATGGTGATTGCATCTGCGCTTGATATGTGTAAGAAGGAATTATAGGTAAATAAAACGGAAGTTAGAATGTGATGTTCTGACTTCCGTTTCTTGTTATTTCCCCTCTGAAACGTCAACACTATATCACGTTAACGTAAAAAAGAAAAAGTTTATGCAAATCAAATAAAAGTGTTGAAATTATCCGAAAATTTTAGTACAATATCAACATGTGATACTACAAATAAGGAGGCACACAAAATGAAAGTTTACAGAACGGACGAAATTAGAAACGTCGTACTATTAGGACACGGAGGAAGTGGAAAGACTAGTTTAGTTGAAGCTATGTTATATGTTTCAGGCGCAACTAACAGAATGGGAAAGATTGCGGATCACAACACAACAAGTGATTTTGATAAAGAGGAACAGAAACGTGAATTTTCAATTAGTACAAGTTTAATTCCTGTTGAATGGGAAAAAGCAAAAATCAATGTACTTGATACACCTGGTTATTTCGACTTCGTTGGTGAAGTAGAGGAAGCAGTTAGCGCAGCAGACGCAGCGGTTATCGTTGTTTCAGGTAAAGCCGGCGTGGAAGTTGGTACAGAGAAAGCTTGGGAATTATGTGATAAGTACAAATTACCAAGAATGGTTTACGTAACTGAGATGGATGTGGATGATGCATCTTTCCGTCAGGTTGTTGAAGATTTGACAGCGAAATACGGCAAGAAGATTGCACCACATTTCCAACCGATTCGTGAGAATGAGAAATTAGTTGGTTACGTGAACGTTATTAAGAATGCAGGTAGAAGATACACAGGTATCGGTCAGAGAGAGGAATGCGAGATTCCTGATTACTGTCTGCCAAACCTTCAGATTTGCCGTGACGCTTTGATGGAAGCAGTTGCTGAGACAAGTGAAGATTTCATGGACAGATATTTTGCAGGTGAAGAATTCTCAGTGGAAGAGATTCGTGCAGCTATGCGTATGTCTGTAACAGACGGAAGTATCGTACCGGTTGCTATGGGATCTAACACTGAGGCTCAGGGTGTTGCAAACCTTTTATCTGATATCGTTCGTTTCTTCCCAAGTCCGGACAAAAAGACTTGTGCAGGTATTAACCGTAAGACAAACGAAATCTTAAGTCGGAGGCCAAGCGGTCTTAGGAAGACA
>JAZNHX010000130.1:0-9963 GCA_045577115.1 Faecalimonas sp.
ATTATGGCGAATTCGCCATAATTAAAATCTGTACATATAATTCATATAATTTGCAGAAAAGAATTCATCTTTTTTAAATATGTTCAACGAACATTTGTTCCCTTTTATTGTAACATATTTTTACAAAACCTCAATACAAAATTCAAAAGACACGGTTTGAATTATCACACTTTTTCATTTCTTCCGAAACACATCCAATATATGATGTGTCGCACCTACCATATCCGGTCTTTCACAGATATAGAAATGATATTTCAAATACAACTCAAACATTTCATCATCCATCGCATCTACTGTCTCTTTCATAAAGTTCGTAGCCATATCCGTTCCGAGATAATGCAAACGTTCTACATCAAACCTTGACATCAATTCGTCGATATCTTCCTTGCGATAAAGCACAAACAACTCTTTCTCTGTAGAAGTTCCCTTAAATGTCACAGGGTCTACCAAAGCATGGAACTGTTCATCACGAATCTTCCCTTTTTGAAAGCAGAATTTGATAATTGTAGCATCATTGTTGCAATATGCTGCAAATATGATTCCATTCTTTTTCGTGACTCGTATCGCCTCAGATAATGCCTGGTCTTGGTTCTCTTTCGTATACAAATGATACATAGGTCCTAATAACAAAGTAATATCATAAGTTTCATTTTCAAAAGCAGACAAATCAATTGCATTCCCTTGACAAATTGTGACCTGCTCGTTTTCCTTCGTATTCTGTTTGAACACCTCTATGTTATGCTCTACCAGTTCCACTGCATCTACCCGATATCCCTCTTGGGCTAGCGCATGACTGTATCTTCCTGTCCCTGCTCCAATTTCAATAATTCGCATTCCTGGTTTTAAATACTTTTCAATGTATCTCATTGTAGTAAGAAACTCTACAGAACCGTGGCGTGATTGTAGTCTGCCATCTTCATTAAAGTTCTCATAATAAGTTTCCAATATGCTTTTCTGTTCCATTTCTACCCCTCCATTCCTTCTCTGACAAAACAAAAATCGCACCAAACATTTCTATATGTCTAGTGCGATTATTCTATGAGATACTTATCAAAAACAAATCTATTATTTACATTCTCATTTATGCACAGACATATAAGACCTATCAGCTTATAACTGTGCACATTTGTCATCAGTCATAAGCGAATACGCCAATCATTCATGTATGTGACATAATCTAAATGTAAATTACGATTCATTTGGTTTCTCCTCTTCCTAAATTTTGTATCATACTACCACTGTAGAGTTTCCTTGTCAACAATATTTTTTCAAATATTCCTCCACCAATACCGGCTGTATCAATGGATATGTTAAATTCTTCGGCATATCATCAAACAATTCCACTTGTTCAATTTCACAATACAATTCCGTTTCAAACATTTGAATATCAGCATAAAACAACATGCCAAATGTTTCTTCCCCATCATCAACAACGGAATACACTGCAACTGGGGTGATCCGGTATTCAACTGCTCCTGTTTCTTCGTACAGTTCTCTTTTTGCTGTTTCTAGAATGGTCTCATTCTCTTCCCTGTGTCCACCCGGAACCTCATATGTACTACGCTCTTTATGCTTACAATATACCCATTTCCCTTGATGTTTCGAAAGTATAACTGCAAATTTCAAAAGAGAATCATCTACCTCTTGATAAAACTTCACCATCATAAATGAATCTCCCTTTCTCATTGTAATTCCGTATGTATAGTAAGTCTTTCCGGCAACTCAAAAATTTTTCTTTTAAAAAAGTTGGATAGAAATACTCTTCTTTTAATCGTTCCAGTCTCAACCATTCGTATTGAAGCGTATGATGTCTCTCTCTCATGGTAAATGTATCACCTCTTAACAACAAATCTGTTTTTGACACATCCACAAGAAAATAGAGGCAGATTTCATGAAATTTTTCCTTGCTCACGTCCTCCGTGAAAAAGCTCTGGTTCAACCATAAAGGGCGAACAATATCTGTATCAATTTCCAATTCTTCTTTTAATTCTCGCAAAATCGCAACTTCTGCTGTCTCATGCAATCCAACTCTGCCGCCTGGCAGGAAATAATACGGAGTTCTCTCATTTTTCATGGCAAGTATTTTGCCATCGTGGATGATAATCGCACATACCCGATAATTGAATCGTCCCTCTTCTGTTTTAAATGAAATATCCATCTTTTTCTTATCCTTTCGAAAGTAATCTACAGTTTAATTCATATAATGCAGTTTTATTAGAATCCCAAGTGATTCTTTGCATTGCTTCCTCGTAACTTAACCAAGAATACTCCATTTTTCTCAAATACTGTTTCACCTGCCTGTGACTCTTAAACACAATGCAATCCACATTTTCCCTATCATTTAAGTTTCTATTTTCTATTGTATTCTTGCAACCGCTCTCTCCACTCCTCACATAGCTTCTCAAAACTCCACGCAGCATTCGCTGGACTGGTTGACGGCAATTTGACTGCTTTCATGCCAGTTTTACTCTCTGCATATTTGCAATACAGTTCATATGCCTTTGTTCCATTCACGAAGATTTTTTCAATCTTAGAATTCTTCAAAATATCTGTAAAATCATTTACAATTACATCCTTAATAGATGTGTCACTAGACCCACTGATGCTACACCTTGCTATCACATCCCAAACTGCAATATGATTCTTTATCAAAAGTTGTTTCTTTTCTTCAATCGTGTTTGGTACATCCGTATTCAGTATAAATGCAAGGACTCTCCAAAATCGATTCTGCGGATGTCCATAATAGAATTGCATCTCCCGTGACTTTACAGACGGAAAACTTCCTAAAATCAGTATTTCAGAATTTCTATCAAAAATCGGTCCAAATGTATGCTCTACGTTCTGATAGTCTTTCATCGAGCTGCACCCCTTAAATATTTGTTTATCTTCACTATGTATTTCTTATTATACACAAACATATTTTCTCTAACAACTTCAAAATGAAGAATTATATTTTTACAACAGAAAAAGCCCTGTTTCCAAGGCTTTTTTCTACACCTGTCTAATCTTTGGTTCTACTGCTTCAGACCTCACATTATGTGTCTCGTTCTGATTTTGCGGCTTTACTGTTTTCGTACCGCTATTGAATTTATTTTGATTTCTTTGTTGTTCCTGTTTTTCTTGTTGCTTCTTATTCATACTATCACCTCACGGTTAGTATAACCCAAAAGAATAAGAGTATTCTCTTACCTCCCAAAGCACCCCCCAAAACCTTTCTGCATACATTGTTTGTAAAGGAGGTGAATTTTATGTCTATCATGAACTGTGGAAAAAGACGAGAATGCTTTGGCATTGCGCTCATTGCAAGTTTGATTATCGGTATCATCGCTGCATTTTTGCAAATCACAGGCGTGATTACGTTGACACCGATATTTTCAATCGTTGCGTTTGGTATTGCTATTGTTTATCTCGCAGTAACACTCCTCGCCGCTTCGCTCTCAGGGGGATCTACTGAATGCAACGGATGTTGTGCTTCTCTGAATGCCGCCCTTATCGGCATCTTGGGTACAATTCTGTTCTCAGTAATTCTACTTGCCATTACGTTTGCTGCTACAAGCGTAATCGGAGCAATTGTGGTGGGCGCCCTCTTTTTCTTTTTCTCACTGATGATAACAACTATTGCATGTCTTGCAAAATGTCTTGCAAGTTGCGGTAACTAACAAGGGACACCCTTTGGGTGCCCCTACATAATATCTATAATCTCTTCTCAAAATTCCCCACTACCCTACTGCCTTCGTTCAGCACCACAAACGCCTGTGGGTCAATTCTATGTACAATCTCTTTCAGTTTTTCAACCTCATACTTGGAAATCATAATATAGTATATATGTGTACCCTCATTCGTATACGCACCGACACCATCCCATGCAGTCACTCCGCGACGCATTTCCTGTAGTACGGCGTCAGAGATCCCATCCTTCTTTGTAAAAATCATAGCACTCATATTGATATTCTGCACATGAACACGGTCACATGCCATGGCAAGCACTGTTGTATAAATAAGTGAATACACTACAATCTCAATATCAAACATCCAAAGGCAGATTGCATAGATAACTACATTCATCATAATAGTTATCTTTCCAACGCTGAAATTCGGGAACTTTTTAGCACAAATCACACCAACAATATCCTGTCCTCCTCCGGAACTTCTTCCTCGCAAAATCGTTCCAACACCGGTTCCGACAACAAGACCACCAATAATACACGACGTCAAATAATCTGAGAAAATCGGTTCCTTTGGAATTGGTAAAAATGTCATCCATAATGTTTGAATCGTAACAGTAACGAGCGATTTAAACAGGAACATTTTTCCCATTTCCTTCCACGCCCAATAAAACAGCGGAATATTAATAATGTAATAAATAATACCGGCAATATCGAACTTACTCAAAAATGATAACTTCAGTCCTTGAACCAACCCGGTACGCATGAGCTGTGCCATACCCATAAAACCACCATTATATAGTCCCAATGGAGTGATTAAAATATTAACACCGCACGCAAACAGTGTTCCTCCGACAACTGCAAGTAGCATCTCCATGCCAAATTGCTTATTTAAGTATTTCTTCATACTCAATTCCCCCTCGTGCAACAAATTTGCACTCATAAAAAATACCTATAAACATTTTCGCTTATAGGTATATTCTACTCTTTTGAGCAACAAAATCAATCATTTTCTTCTGTTGTTTCCAAACATTTTTGTATCGCTTCATTAAGAGACAACATTCTCTCATCTAACTCCGAAACCATATCCGCACAGACTTTTAAATCCTCACTGATGTATGCCGGAGCATGGCCTTCGAATTTGTAATAAATTTTATGTTCCAAACTCGCCCAGAAGTCCATTGCGATTGTTCTGATTTGAATCTCTACCTTTGTCTGAACCACACTGTCTGACAGAAAAACAGGCACACCAACCAACATATGAAAACTTTTATATCCGCTATCTTTAGGATTCTTAATATAATCCTTGATTGAAAGTACCTTAAGGTCACTCTGATTACCAATCATGCTGGCAAGTCTGTAAATATCGGATGTAAAGGAACAAATTAATCTCACACCCGCAATATCATTGATGTGCTTTACCATGTTCTCTACAGATGTCTCATACCCATATCGTTTTAATTTCTTCACGATGCTTTCCGGTGTTTTAATTCTCGTCTTAATGTGTTCTATTGGATTATACTGATGAACATGCTGAAATTCATCATTTAAAATCTCTAATTTCGTCTCTACTTCTTTGAGGGCTGCATTGTAAAGAAACATAATCGTCTTCCAACTATCGACATCCTCATAGTTTTTAATTGCATTCTGCATCTGACATTCTCCCCTATTCTGGCCGGGCATTAAACATACCGCCCCTACATCTATAATAGTATACCATATCGAGAGAACCCTGTCATACATTTCATAAAACTTTTACAAATCTAATTTCATATCACCATATTTAATCCATTTTTTCTTTCTCATAAATTCTGAGATAAGAAAGGTCACAATGGCTGGCAAAATTACTTGAATCAACAAAATTTTCACAAGCAGCATTCCCGGAGTTTCTGCTCCAATCATGCTCTGCCATGTCATAATCTGTCCCACAAGTCCTGCTGTTCCCATCCCGGAACCGGTTGCATTATTTGTCATATGGAACACCATCGTTCCGACCGGACCTAATATTGCACTTGACAAAATAGCAGGAAGCCAAATAACTGGTTTCTTCACAATATTCGGCACCTGAAGCATGGAGGTTCCAATTCCCTGTGCGAGAAGTCCACCTATTTTATTCTCACGGTAACTTGCCACAGCAAATCCCACCATGTTACAACAACATCCAACCGTTGCAGCACCCGCTGCCAATCCAGAAAGATTCAAAATAACACCCAACGCTGCCGAACTAATTGGCAATGTCAGTATCATACCCATCAATACAGATACAATAATACCCATAAGCAATGGCTGTTGTTCTGTTCCCCAGTTAATCATCTCACCAAGCATTGTCATGAATTTTGAAATCGGGGGTCCCAGAATAAGACCAACTACCGACCCTGCTCCAATAGTCATAAGTGGTGTTACAATAATATCCACTTTCGTTTTACCCGAGACCAAATGTCCCACTTCAATACCTATGTAGGCAGCTAAGAATGCACCAAGCGGTTCGCCGGGACCTGCAAACACCATTGTCCCATCTACCAACACCGTACCTGCTAAGATTTTACTTGCAAATGCACCAACCATACCGGCTGTCGCTGCTGAAAGTACGACCAGCGAACTCTCTTTAAACTTATAGGCTACTCCTACACCAATACCCGCACCGGTAAGCGCAGCTGCGACTTTACCTACTACAAAAATAAGATTACCGACATTTCCACCAATGAGTGTACCAATCTGTTGAATGATGGTTCCGATAATCAGTGTGGCAAAAAGCCCATGTGCCATCCCTGCCAAACCTTCTACGAAGATTCGATTTGCTAACTTTTTCAAGCCATTCATATTTCATCCCTCTTTCGTTGTTGTATTTACATCTGTCTTGTCACCTGTGTAGTCTATCACATCATCCTTTCTAAATCAACCATTTTTTAAAAAAATCGAGCGTTGCAAACCCATATTTGCATCGCTCTCTTCTATTCTTCCATCTATTCTTCATCAAGATCAGTCCCTAGAACTTCTTCTGCAATATTTCTTGCATGGTCCGAAATACGTTCTAAGCAGATGACGGTATCCAGAAAGACGATACCAGTCTCTGTGTTACATTCCTGATTCGTAAGACGTTTGATATGTTTGGTACGAAGTTTTAGTTCCAATTCATCAGCTTGAATCTCTTTTTCGATAACCTTCAACGCTTTCTCTTTGTCATTTTCCATAAATGCCTGAATGGCATACTCGTAGCTGTCTGCACAGACTTTAATCATCTCTTTCAGTTCCTGTGCACCGATTTCCGAGAAACTTAATTTCTTATCTGCCATCGTTTCGGCAAATTCAGAGATATTTTCACAGTAGTCACCTACACGTTCAATATCAGAAATAACCTGGAGAAGTCTTGCTACATCTTCATGCTCCTGATCACTAATCTGCAGTCTTGTAATCTTAATTGCATAATCTGTAATACCTGCACATAGCTTATCTACTTTATCCTCATTGTCGCGGAGCAAATGTATATCTTCACTTGTCTTTGTAAAGAGTACACGGCGGGCAACATCCAGCGTATCCTCTACCAAATCTGCCATACGCCCAACCTCATGCACTGTCGCTTGGAGTGCAATACTAGGTGTTTCTAACATACGGTCATCTAATGAAACGACACTGTCATGCTTAGATTCATCATCTGCTCTTCCTATCATCTTTGCGAGCTTAATAATGAGACCTGATAGTGGGAACAACAGTACTGTCGTTGCAATATTAAATGCAGTGTGGACTGTACTAATCTGTGTAGCTGTAATCATGCCTCTTCCCCATGTAGGATTTACGATCTGGAAGAATATTATAGCAGCAACACTAAAGATAACCGTACCTATAATATTGAAAAGCAAATGCATCAGTGCTGCTGTCTTTGCATTTTTCTTAGCTCCCATACTGGATAACATCGCGGTGACACAGGTACCGATATTCTGTCCCATGATAATATAAACCGCTGAATTAAATGGAATAAGTCCTGCAACTGCTAAACTCTGCAAAATACCAACAGAAGCAGAAGAACTTTGGATAATTGCAGTTACACCTGCACCGACTAAGATACCTAATAGCGGATTACTTCCAAGACTTACAAACAGCCTCGTAAATGCCGGTACTTCCTTAAGTCCTGACATCGCACTTGACATGTTATCGATACCGATAAACAAAAGACCAAAACCGACAACAATACTTGCCACGTCTTTTGTTGCACGTCTTTTTCCAACCATCATCACAACTACACCGATTGCAATTGCGATTGGTGCAATTGTAGATGGCTTTAAAAATGCTGCCCATTCTCCTATAGATACAATCCATCCAGTAATGGTTGTACCGATATTAGCACCCATGATTACACCCATTGCCTGTGTCAAATTCATGATACCAGCATTAACAAAACCGACTACCATGACAGTTGTAGCAGATGAACTCTGGATAACAGCTGTAATGAGTGCTCCCAGTGCAACGCCTAAAAATTTATTCTTCGTCAATACTTCGAGAAGTGATTTCATCTTATTTCCGGCTGCATTTTCAAGTCCCTGCGACATAATCTGCATACCATAGATAAACATACCAAGTCCGCCGGCAAACATAAACAATTCTTCATAACCCATATCGTTTCCCCTACTTTTTCATCTTCGGTTCAAATATCAGTGATGCAATATATCCAAAGATAAGCGCCGCGGAAATGCCCGCTGCACTGGCTTTAAATCCACCAAGAAATGTTCCTAAAAATCCTTCTTTGTCTACAGCCTCTTTTACACCTTTCCACAGTACATTTCCAAATCCGAGTAGTGGAACACTAGCACCCGCCCCCGCAAAATCAGTAAACGGCTGATAAATGTTTAAAAAACCAAGGACAGCACCTGTACAAACAAGAAGAACCATGACTCTTCCCGGCATCATTTTCGTGCGGTCTAATAGAATTTGTACCACTGCGCAAATAGAACCACCAATCAAAAATGCGTATAAATAATCCATATCTCTTTCCTCCTAACAGTGTTCCATCACAATTCCGTGGGCGATTCCCGGAACACTCTGTCCTTCATTAAAACTTACTGTGGACATCAATGCGCCTGTCGGCACAAACAGCACTCTCTTCCATTCGCCTGATGAAAGTTTTGGTAGAATGAAGGATGACAATGTTACTGCTGCACAACCGCACCCACTACCTCCTGCGTTAGTTCCCTGTGTCTGCTGATCAAAAATGAGCATACCGCAGTCCATATGGTTTTCCTTAATATCTTTTCCCTGCTTGCGCATTAGGTCAAACAAAATACTCTGTCCCACATATCCCAAGTCACCCGTAATAATACGGTCATAGTCGGATGGTTTATAACCGAAGTCCGATAAGTTTTGTATAATCGTATCACAAGCCGCTGGTGCCATACAGGCTCCCATGTTCTGGGAATCCTTTAGCCCATAATCCACAATTTTCCCGACAGTCACACCTGCGATCCTTACATTGGCTTTCTGTCTGCCCACTAAAAACGCACCACTTCCCGTTACCGTCCACTGAGATGATGGTGGTCTTTGGTTCGCATAGGCAAGTGGAAAACGAAATTCCTTCTCTGCACTTCCGAAATGGCTCGATGTAACCGCTAGCATATACTCACCGTAACCTGCTGCAACGCTCATAGAACTCAGCGCCAAGGCTTCACCCGAAGTGGAGCATGCACCATACAAGCCGAACAACGGAATGTGTAACTCCTCCAGCCCCATAGAAGTCGCGATCCCCTGCCTTAATAGGTCGCCTCCGAAAAGATAGCGAACCTCGTGCGGGTCTAATTTTGCCTTACCGAGAGCCATCATGCAGGCTTCCTTTTGCATCTCACTCTCGGCTTCCTCCCATGTATCCTTCCCGAACAGATTCTCCTCTTCCACCAAATCAAACAGTTGACCAAGTGGACCTTCTCCCTCTTTTTTACCAACAACGCTGCCGCTGCTGATGATATATGGGGCCTCATCAAATAAAATGCTTTGCTTTCCTTTTAGCATCATTTTTTCCTCTCATTTCGCAAAAGATTGTCTGATTGTAGTATTTTCAGAAGAAAAAAATATATACTTTGTCACAAAAAAATTCGCCACATAAAAGTGACGAATTTTTCTTTATAATTCCTACATTGTATCCTGCTTACATTCACCCTTATGCAAATACATCGCATGGTCCGCTTTCGCAAAAACATCTTCATATACTCTGTCAATACTTGAGTTAAATAATGATACGCCTCTTGCAATAGAAACAGGAATTCTGTTTTCGCATACTGTAATAAAATCTTTTGAACAAGCTTCATCCATTTGT
>JAZNHX010000131.1:0-17894 GCA_045577115.1 Faecalimonas sp.
AGATGGTGCCTGTGGTAAGTAAGCCAAAATACGGAAACACCAATACATTCTTTGTTCGAGGAATAAACTCAAAATAGATACTTACATCTGAAGGGAATTATATGATATAATTCTTATAGAAACGTGTTGTTTTTAATAAAAACGTAAGTCCAGTTTCTTGTAAAATTTTGAAAGAAGGTGGAGATATGTTTCAAATAAATGATACCGTTGTATATGGTGTACACGGTGTATGTAAGATTGAAAATATTACGATGAAGGAGTTTATAGGAAGTCAAAAAGAGTATTATGTTTTGAAACCAATCAGCGATTCGGCAGCAACGTTATATGTACCGATGCACAATGAGAAATTGTTGGAGAAAATGAGAAAAATCCTTTCAGAGCAGGAAGTCTATCGCTTGATTGAAACTATGCCACAAAAAGAAATATTGTGGTTTCAAAATGAAAATGAACGAAAAGAGCAATACAAAAAGGTTATTGCAAAAGGCGACCAAAGTGAGTTGATTGGAATGATTAAAGCAATTTATCTGCACAAACAAAAGCGACAAGCTGAGGGCAAGCATTTATATATTTCAGATGAACGTTTTTTCAAAGAGGCAGAAAGGATTCTCTATGATGAATTCCAGTATGTTTTAAATATCCGAAGAGAAGACTTGCTTCCGCTTATATTTTCAAAGATCGGAGAACAATAAGAATGAATCCCCACGAAATTTCGTGGGGATTTTTAGGTTGAGGTATTGACAGGCGTCTTTTTTTTTAATATGATACATTTAACAATTAGGTTAAATGTTAAATAAAGAGGTGATGAGATGGGAATGCATAACACACTAAAGGCTCTCGCAGACCCTATTCGGCGTGAGATATTGAATCTTCTCAAGAGAAGAAAGATGTCAGCAGGGGAGATTACGGAACATTTTGACGTAACAGGAGCTTCGGTTTCCAGACATTTGTCTGTACTGAAAGAGGCGGATTTGATACGCGATACGCGTGATGGCAAATTTATTATCTACGAGTTGAATGCTTCTGTTTTAGAAGAAATTATGCTGTGGATTACAGACTTGAAAGGGGAAAAAGTAAATGATTAAGGAAAATAAAAAGAAATTGATTATCACATCTATTATTATCTTGGTGCCGATTATTATCGGATTAATACTGTGGAACAAGCTTCCGGATAAGTTGCCGACACACTGGAATTCAGCAGGAGAAGTTAACGGATGGAGTAGTAAGGCATTCGCTGTTTTTGGTCTTCCGGGATTCTTATTTGCAGTGCATTGGGTATGTTTGTTGGCATCAAGTGCAGACCCGAAAAAACAAAATATTGAAGGAAAAGTTTTGAATATCGTCTTTTGGATATGTCCGGTTATCTCTGTTTTGGGAGCAGTGCTTATATATGGAACAGCATTTGGAATGGAGATTAGGGTCGAAAAAATTATGCCGATTTTGTTGGGAATTACCTTCATTGTGATAGGAAATTATCTGCCGAAATGTAAGCAGAGCTATACGGTGGGAATCAAACTTCCATGGACCTTGAATGACGAGGAAAACTGGAACCGCACACACAGACTTGGCGGAAAACTTTGGGTAGTATGTGGATTTCTCTTCATTGTAAGCATGTTTTTACCAAGCAAATTTATGGTAGCAATATTTTTGAGTGTTATTGCTGTGGCAGTGTTTGTTCCAACTGTGTATTCTTACTTGTTATTTAGAGAAAAAGAGAAACGTGGTGAGTAGCATGAAGGCAATTGAGACAACGAATCTGACAAAATATTATGGAAAATCCCGTGGAATCGTGGACCTCAACCTGGCGGTCAATAAAGGTGAATTTTTCGGATTTATCGGACCAAATGGAGCAGGTAAAAGTACTACAATCCGTACACTGTTAGGACTGATTAAATGCAGTAGTGGCAGTGCTACGGTTTTGGGATTGGATATTGAAAAAGACAAGGAAAAAATATTAGAGCGCATTGGTTATTTGCCGTCTGAGACAACGTTTTATGCGGGAATGCGCGTACGAGACGTTCTCAAGTTCTCAGCAGATTTGCGAGGGAAGGACTGCAGTGAGGAGGCAAAGATTCTTTGTGAGAGATTGCAGTTAGACAGCTCAAAAAAGGTGGACGAATTATCGTTTGGTAATAAGAAAAAAGTGGCTATCGTATGTGCACTTCAACATAAGCCGGAGCTTCTAATCTTAGATGAGCCGACTGGTGGTTTGGATCCATTGATGCAACGTGAGTTCTTCCAGATTCTGCAGGAGCGAAATGCAGAGGGAACAACAATCTTTTTGTCTTCACATATTCTTGCAGAAGTGCAGAGAAATTGCACGCGTGCAGGTATCATTCGCGAAGGAAAATTGATTGCCTGCGGTAGTGTAGAAGCACTTTCGCGAACCAATGCAAAACGTGTGCATGTGCAGGGAGACGTGAATATAGAGGAATTACAAGAAGTGCGTGATTGGCGCCAGACAGAGAACGGCATGAGCTTCCTTTTCGGCGGTGATATCAATCATCTGTTGCAAGTGTTTGCAAAACAGAACGTTCAAGACATTTCTATCTCCGAGCCGGACTTGGAGGAAATCTTCATGCACTATTATAAAGATGGAGGTGAGGCATAATGACCATCTTAAGACATGAATTAAAACAAAACCGAACCTCATTCTGGATATGGACTGCTGTCATCAGCTTCATGATAGGGGTGTGCGTCTTCATTTATCCGGAGATGAAGGGTGAAATGGAAAGTATCAGTGATGTCTTTGCTGATATGGGAAGCTTCTCAGCTGCATTTGGCATGGATAAGATAAACTTCGGCACATTGCTGGGCTATTATTCTATTGAATGTGGAAATGTACTCGGCATGGGAGGCGCGTTCTTCGCAGCAATCTGTGGTGCGGGCGTTCTTGCAAAAGAAGAGAAGGAGTGTACGGCGGAGTTCTTGCTCACACATCCAGTCAGTAGAAGAAAAATCATGTCTGAAAAACTAATCTCTGTGATGTTGCAGATCGTAGTTTTAAATGTAATCGTATTCGGAGTAGTGACGGCAGGAATGGCTGCCATCGGCGAGACAATTCCTTGGGAAGAGATGCTGTTACTTCACACGGCATATTTATTATTACAGATAGAACTTGCAGGAATTTGTTTTGGAATCTCGGCTTTCTTAAGAAGAGGAAGTGTTGGCGTTGGACTTGGTGTCGCTGTGACAATGTATTTTCTCAATTTGATTGCCAATATCACCGAAAGTGCAGAATTCTTGAAATATATTACGCCTTTTGGCTATGCAAATGGAACGGATATCGTCACAGATGTGACGCCGGATGGGAAACTGATTTTGATTGGTATGACGTATGCGATAGTAGGAATTGTTGCGGCATATTGGAAATACACAAAAAAAGACATTGCGTAACACGGAGGAGATAAATCATGCAGACTAAGAAAATAATATTAGCCTCAGCCTCACCTCGTCGTCGTGAACTTCTGGCACAGGCAGGATATGAATTCGAGATTCAAGTCAGTCACAAGGAAGAGGTATATATCAGTGAAACACCGGACGAGATCGTCAAGGAGCTTGCACTTTTAAAAGCAAAAGATATCGCAGAGCAAAATGATGCAAAGAACATGATTGTAATCGGTGCCGATACGGTGGTAGCACACAAAGGCGCAATTCTTGGGAAGCCAAAATCAAAAGAAGACGCATTTGACATGATAAGAGAATTTCAAGGAGATAAGCACCAAGTTTACACCGGTGTTGCGATCTTGGATTATGATGTTGATGGTAAAGAGACAATCGTAAACCATGCAGTCAAGACGGATGTATATGTTAACCCGATGACTGATGAGGAGATTTGGAAATATATTGAAAGTGACAATGTCATGGACAAAGCAGGAAGTTACGGCATTCAGAGCGGATTTGCTGTGTATATCGAAAAGATTGAAGGAGACTATTTTAATGTGGTAGGACTTCCGATATCATATATTTATGAACAACTAAAGCAATTGATATAACTAAAAAGGGGATTCGGAAAATTAAATTATTCCGAATCCCTTGTATTATTCTATGGCTATTTTGCTTCCCAACGCCCGGAAGCCCCACATGGAAGCACCAAACCGTTGCTTGATACAGGAAGTCCGATTTCCTGTGAATCTACAGTTCCGTTAAATTCCTTTAACTCTGTTGCTAACATGTAAGTCAATACCGCAGGTGCAAGTCCTGTCGTGTAGGAATTTATCAGGAAGAAGAGAGGCTTCTCTGACAAAATCTGTGTACAGAGTTTAATCAGAGGATGAATCATGTCTTCGATTTTCCAGATTTCTCCCTTTGGTCCACGCCCGTAAGATGGAGGGTCCATAATGATGGCGTCGTATTTGTTGCCACGACGGATTTCACGTTCTACGAATTTTACACAGTCATCCACGAGCCAGCGAATTGGCGCATCAGAAAGTCCGGATGATGCGGCATTTTCTTTTGCCCAGCCAACCATACCTTTGGAAGCATCTACGTGTGTAACGTTTGCGCCGGCTGCGGCCGCTGCGAGTGTAGCGCCACCTGTGTATGCAAATAGATTTAACACCTTGATTGGTCTTCCTGCATTTCTAATCTTTTCTGAGAACCAGTCCCAGTTCGTTGCTTGTTCTGGAAATAGTCCAGTGTGCTTAAAACTAAATGGCTTCAAGTTGAATGTCAGGCTTTTATAATTGATTTGCCATTGCTCCGGCAAGTCGAAAAATTCCCATTCACCACCGCCTTTTTTGCTGCGGTGATAGTGACCATTCATGTTTCTCCAACCTCTATGTGATTTCTTTGTATTCCATATTACCTGAGGGTCCGGTCTCACTAAAAGGTATTCGCCCCAGCGCTCTAATTTTTCACCATTGGAAGTATCAATAACTTCATAGTCTTTCCATCCATCTGCTATCCACATCTTGTTTTGATCCTTTCGAAAAACTTACTACAGATATTATGACGGATTTGTGAAAAAACATCAAGAGAAAAGTCATAAAAGAGTTTACTTTCTGCTATTTCAATGATAGAATATTTCTATAAGTGAAGAAGAGGAAAGCGACAAATAATACATAAAGGCGGTAAAGAAATATGATGAAAGTAAACGCAATTGGAGATGTTTGTCCAATCCCTGTGGTGAAAACAAAAAAAGCAATGCAGGAACTAGACGGAGCAGGCGTAATTGAAGTGCTTGTGGATAACGAGATTGCAGTGACCAATGTATCAAAGATGGCAACAAGTGCCGGTGCGAAAGTTATCTCTGAACAAGTAGCTGAGAAAGAGTACAAGATTACGATTGAAGTGGACGGAAGTTCTTGTACATGTGAAATGTGTGAGGAGGAGAATATGGTAGTAGTCATTTCTTCGGATCGTATGGGAAGTGGAAATGATGAGCTTGGTAAGGTCTTAATTAAGGGCTTTATTTTTGCGATTACGCAACTTAACAAGCTTCCGAAAACCATGCTATTTTACAATGGTGGAGCAACGCTTACGGCAGAAGGCTCTGACTCACTCGAAGATTTAAAGAAATTAGAAGAACAGGGTGTGGAGATCTTGACTTGTGGCACATGCCTAAACTACTATGGCTTGTCAGAAAAACTTCAAGTTGGAAGTGTGACCAACATGTATGCCATTGTAGAAAAGATGGCAGGTGCAGATAAGATTATCACACCATAAGAAGGAAAGGAGGATTCGACAGTATGGATAAAGATATCAAATTGACGCAGATGTCAAAGACGGCAGGTTGAGCCGCCAAGATAGGTCCTGAGACCCTTGCCCAGGTTCTGGGTAAGTTACCACAATTTCATGATGACAATTTGCTTGTAGGTATAGAGACATCCGATGATGCGGCTATCTACAAAGTGACAGATGATATTGCAATGATCCAGACTGTTGACTTCTTCACTCCAATCGTCGACGATCCGTATACGTTTGGACAGATTGCAGCGGCAAACTCACTGAGTGATGTGTATGCTATGGGCGGTGAGCCAAAGGTTGCCCTGAATATCGTAGGATTTCCGAATTGTCTTGACCCAGAGATTCTCGGAGAGATTCTTGCAGGCGGTGCGGCTAAGGTAAAAGAAGCAGGTGCAGTACTTGTGGGAGGACATTCCGTGCAGGACGATGAGCCGAAATATGGCCTTTGCGTATCAGGATTCGTGCATCCGGATAAAATATTTAAGAATTACGGATGCAAACCGGGAGATGTTTTGATTCTGACAAAACAAATCGGAAGCGGAATCGTCAATACGGCAATCAAAGCACAGATGGCATCGGATGAGGCAATGCAAGAAGCAATCAAGGTTATGTCATCCTTGAATAAGAAAGCGAAAGATGTAGTGGAGAAATATCCGGTTACGGCTTGTACGGACATTACCGGATTTGGGCTTCTCGGTCACTGTGCGGAGATGGCTTCGGCAAGTGAGGTAACGTTTGAACTCAATGTCGAGGATGTTGCTTATATGAAGGAAGCAGTTTCTTATGCGAAGATGGGACTTGTTCCGGCAGGAGCATATCGTAATCGCCAGCATTCAGGCAAGATGGTAGATACATCGCGCGTGGCAGAACACTATATTGACTTGTTATATGATCCGCAGACATCGGGAGGCCTGCTTATCAGTGTAGCACCGGAGTATGTGGAAGACATCATGAAAGAATTTGAACAAAAAGAGATGGACACGAAGGTGTCTGTGATTGGGAAAGTAATTGATAAGAGCGACAAGTGGATTCGCTTATATTAGGAGATTGGAAATGGATAAGAATCTTTTATATCGCAGTATTCCGAAAGTGGATGTGCTTTTGGAAAACGAGGCAATCATAGCAGGGATTGAGTATTACGGACGTGATATTGTGATGGATGCCATCCGTGTTGAGACAGAAGCGCTGCGCGCCTTTATCGGAAACTGCGACTCAGAAGAAAAAGCAAAGGCGCAGATAGGAGCCCTCGTAGAACAGATTTTGCTTCGAGCAGAAAAGATGCTCGCACCAAACATGAAGAAGATTGTCAATGCGACAGGAACTGTTCTTCATACGAACCTTGGACGTGCACCAATTAGTAAGAAACACATGGAACATATCGCAGAGATTGCAACTGGATATTCGAATCTGGAGTATGATTTGGAGGCGGGAAAACGCGGTGAGCGTTATGCACATTTCGAGGAGTTACTCTGTAAGATTACAGGTGCAGAGGCGGCGATGGCGGTCAACAACAATGCGGCAGCGGTAATGTTGATTTTAAGTTCCCTTGGAAAAGGTGGAGAAGTTGTAGTTTCCAGAGGAGAACTTGTGGAGATTGGCGGTAAGTTCCGCATTCCGGATGTGATGGAGCAGAGTGGTGCGACCTTGGTAGAGGTTGGTACGACCAACAAGACGCATTATGCAGATTATGAGAACGCCATTACGGAAAATACAGCCGCACTTTTGAAGGTGCACACAAGCAATTACCGTATTGTCGGATTTACTGATACAGTTGGCATTGATAAACTTGTGGAACTCAGTGAAAAACACGAGATTCCGATTATCGAGGATCTCGGAAGCGGTGTACTTTTGGACCTCAGCAAATACGGCATCACATACGAGCCGACTGTGCAGGATTCCATAAAGGCAGGCGCAGATGTAGTTTCCTTTAGTGGTGATAAACTGCTCGGTGGACCGCAGGCAGGTATCATTGTTGGTAAGAAAAAATACATTGACAAGATGAAGAAAAATCAACTGACGAGAGCACTACGTATTGACAAATTTACGGCGGCAACCTTGGAGGTTGTATTAAAAGAATATTTATCAGAGGCACGTGCAATTGCAAATATTCCGGTGCTTCAGATGATTACGAAATCAGAAGATGAGTTATTGAAAGAAGCAAGAAAACTGAAACGTTATCTGACAGCACTCAAGTTAGATGCGTCCCTTGCAATTGAGATTTGTGAGTCTCAGATTGGCGGAGGTTCGCTTCCGCTCGAGCGCCTTGCAAGTTATGCGGTTACAATCAAGCCGAATAAGATTACAACAGCGGAACTAGAGAACCGTATGCGTTTCTTATCTGTGCCAATTATACCTAGAGTGCAGGATGACAAGGTCTATTTGGATGTCAGAACACTGTGCATGGGCAGCTTCAAAGCGTTTGAACAGCTTACAGATATTATGTGATCAGGTGGTAAGAAATGAAAAATATTATTATTGGAACAGCCGGGCATATTGACCACGGGAAAACCACACTGATTAAAGCACTGACCGGACGCAATACGGACCGATGGGAAGAAGAGCAGAGAAGAGGGATTACGATTGACCTCGGATTTACTTACTTTGACTTAAAAAACGGAGACCGTGTGGGTATTATTGATGTGCCGGGGCATGAGCGTTTTATTAATAACATGGTAGCCGGCGTTGTAGGCATGGACCTTGTCATGCTGGTGATTGCAGCAGACGAAGGAATTATGCCTCAGACCAGAGAACACATGGATATTTTAGGGCTTCTCGGTATTGAAAAGAGTATTATTGTGCTCAACAAATGTGATTTGGTTGATGAGGACTGGCTGGAACTTGTAAAAGAAGAGATTCAGGAAGAACTGGAAGGCACATTTCTTGCTGATGCTCCGATTGTGGAGATATCCGCAGTGACCGGACAGGGAATCCCAGAACTTGTTGATACGATTGAACGACTGACGGCAGAGGAAGTAGTTGAGAAGGATGTGAACACCATTCCTCGACTTCCGATTGACCGTGTATTTAGTTTGTCTGGATTTGGAACCATTATTACAGGTACTTTACTTGCCGGAACGATTACGAAGGATGATAACTTACAGATGTATCCAATAGGAAAAGAATGTAAGATTCGAAGCATTCAGGTTCATGGACAGGATGTAGACAAATGCTATGCGGGACAGCGTGTCGCAATCAATCTTTCGAATGTAAAGAAAAGCGAGATTGAGAGAGGTTGTGTGCTTGCACCGCCAAATAATATGAAAAACACAGATCTTTTAGATGTGAGATTAAACGTACTCCCGAGTTCCAAACGAGTGCTTACAAACAACAGTCGGTTGCATTTGTTTACAGGAACATCTGAAATCTTATGTCGAGCAGTGTTGCTTAACAAAGAAGAAATCGGACCGGGTGAAAGCGGTCTTGTACAATTGCGTTTAGAAGAAGAAATCGCCTTGCGAAGAGGTGACAAATTCGTTGTACGATTTTATTCGCCGATGGAAACGATTGGTGGTGGAGTTGTATTAGAACCGAATCCAAAGAAGAAACGTCGTTATGATAAGGAAACAATTGAGGAACTAATGCGCAAGGAATCGGGGTCGTCTGAGGATGTCATTGAGATGCATGTAAAGGCACACGGAGATACTATGATTACGCTTGCGGAACTTGCGAAATTGACGGCACTTTCTATGGAAGAAGTGGTGGCGGACGTTGAGTCTTTGAAAGCACAAGGTATTGTAAAGGTCTTTCATATGAAAAAAGATGCCTATGTATGGCATATGGCGCATGAGCAACAGAATCGCCATGCGATTGTAGAGGCGTTATGCAGTTGTCATGAGCAGTATCCATATCGCTATGGACTGAAAAAGGCAGAGGTACATATGACCTTTATGAAGAAAGTTAAATTAAACGTATTTGACTTATATATGGACATGTTGGAAGAAGAACAGGTTCTGAAACGTTATCAGGAATATCTGCATCTTCCGGAGTTTGAACCGAACCGTGATGAGACTTATGACAAGGTAAAAAGAACAGTAGACAAAACCTTCCAAAAGGCACAGTTTGATTTTGTGCGATTTTCGGAAATATCCTTTGGTGGAATTTCAAGTGAAGTGGTGGAAGACATATTACTGCTTCTTATGGATGAGAAGTTTGTGGTAAAGATTGCGGAAGACATTTACACGCTTCAGACCATCATTGATAAGGCGGAGGAAGTCATTCGGGCACGTCTTGCCGAGAATCCGCTCATCACAATTGCGGAAGTTCGAGATTTGCTTGGAACCAGCAGAAAAAGTGCGAAACCAATTTTAGAATATATGGATAGCATTAAAGTGACGAAGAAAAATGGAACAGAGAGTGAAAGGGTAGCATATATATGAATTTAAAACAATTAGAAGCGTTTGTGAAGATTGCCGATACGGGCAGTTTTTCACAGGCTGCAAAGGAATTATTTCTTACACAGCCCACAATCAGCGCGCACATCTCTTCTCTGGAAAAAGAACTGAACAGCAGACTTTTTGTTCGAAATACAAAAGAGGTTCATTTATCCGAGAACGGAAGTGTATTATACAATTACGCAAAACAGATGCTTGTTTTGCAAAAGCGTATTGAAGATACGTTTGCTCTTAACGAAGAAAAGGAACAACAGTGCATTACGATTGCGGCATCTACGATTCCGTCACAATACATATTGCCGGAGATATTGGTTGCATTTAATGAAAAGTATCCGGAGCAGCAGTTTAAAGTGGTGGAAACGGACAGCGCGAAAGTAGTGGAGCAGGTGATGAATCATACGGCCGATGTCGGATTTACCGGTACAGCACTTGATAAGAAAGTGTGCAAGCATATCCCATTTTATCAGGATGAACTTGTCGTGATTGCTCCTAATACGGAGAAATATCAAAGTCTTCAAGAAACGCAGAAAGATGCAACTTGGATTACGGAAGAAAAAATGATTATGCGTGAAGAGGGTTCCGGAACCAGAAAAGAGGCAGAAAAACTGCTTAAAAAGATAGGAATCAACACTTCGAAGCTCAACGTGATTGCGACGATGGAAAATCCGGAAGCAATTAAAAGAGCGGTGGCAAGTGGAATGGGAATCTCTGTCGTATCTAAGCTTGCGGCAGAAGAGGAGATGCAAAAGGGCACGCTTCTCGCGTTGCCAATTACAGCAGACGGAACGAAGAGAGATATTAACGTGGTATATGATCGCAATCTTCAGCCTTCGAAAGCGACGATGCGATTTATCAAGATGGTAAAAGAGATTCACAAACAGCGCGAGCAGGATGTGTAGAAGGAGAATGCTATGATTTATATGGATAATGCGGCTACAACTATGCGTAAGCCGGAGACGGTAATCCAAGCGGTTGTAGATGCAATGACTTCGATGGGAAACGCGGGTCGAGGTGCACATGGCGCATCCCTTAGTGCATCCCGAATCATTTATAATGCAAGAGAGGCGCTGGCACGTTTCTTTCACGCGGCAAATCCAAAGCAGATTGTATTTACGAATAACTCTACAGAGAGTCTGAACATTGCAATCAAAGGCATTCTTGAGCCCGGAGATCATGTGATTACAACGATGCTGGAGCATAATTCTGTACTGCGCCCGATTTATGAAATGCAGGGCAAAGGAGTCGAGGTTACGATTATTTCCGCAGATAAGAAAGGAAACTTTTCTTATGAGGAAATGGAAGCGGCCATTCAAGAGAACACGAAGGCAATCGTATGTACCAATGGTTCGAATCTGACAGGTAACTATGTGGATATCGGATGTGTAGGTGCGATTGCAAAAAAACATAAGGTGTTATTTGTAGTGGATGCCTCACAGACTGCCGGTGTATATCCGATTGATGTGCAGGAAATGGGAATTGACATTCTCTGTTTCACGGGACATAAAGGACTACTTGGACCGCAGGGTACAGGTGGAATCTATGTGAGAGAAGGCGTAGATATTCGTCCGCTTAAGAGTGGTGGAAGTGGAGTTCAGACCTACAGCAAACATCACCCGAAGGATATGCCGACAGCTTTGGAAGCAGGCACATTAAACGGACATGGAATTGCAGGACTTCTTGCCGGTGTGGAATATATCGAAAAGGTTGGCATTGATGTCATTCGAGAAGAAGAACTAAAATGGATGTGGAAGTTCTATCACGGAGTAAAAGATATTCCGGGAGTAAAAATCTACGGGGATTTTGAAGCGGAAAAACGATGCCCTATCGTCACATTGAATATCGGAGACTATGATTCATCAGAAGTCAGCGATGAACTACTTATGACCTACGATATCTCAACGCGTCCGGGAGCTCACTGCGCACCACTCATGCACGAGGCGCTCGGAACAGTGGAACAGGGTGCAGTCCGATTTAGTTTTTCGCATTATAATACAGAAGAAGAAGTGGAGATAGCCATTCGGGCAATCAAAGAGTTGGCAGAGGAAGAATAGGAATGAGAAAGAAAGAATTAAAATTAATTATTACTTTTCATACCACGGCAGATGCTATGGCGATGGAAAAGGCATGTAAGGAATGCAGTGCGCCAGGGAGACTGATTCCGGTGCCACGAACCATCTCGTCAGGGTGTGGACTTGCATGGTGTGCAGATTTAACAGAAAAAGAGATTTTGACAGAGACAATGAAGTCCGTCGGGTTGCAGGAAGAAGACATGCATGAGTGCATGGTGTGATAAGTCATAGAGTTTATCAATGAATGTATAGTTTATATCAATTTGTTTTTTTGCCTAGTAAATGTTAAGTTTAATATAACAAAACATTTGTTTCGGCTATCAATGATTTAGGAGGAATACAATATGTCAATTACTGTTGAAACAGCAAAAGAACATGCGAATGATCCTGCAGTGTTATGTTGTCGCGCAGAAGCAGGTATCGTAATCGGACCTGAGAATTTAGAAGATCCGGCAATCTTTGATGAACTTGTTGATTCTGGACTTTTGAATCTTGAAGGATGTTTGACAATCAAAGAAGTTCTTGGAGCGAAGCTCACAAAAACTTGCGATTCTCTTACACCTATTACAAAAGATGCAATTGATGCACCAGTTGCCGGCGGGGAGGCAACATCGGAAGCAGAGGCAGTAGAAGAAGCTGCTGCAGCACCTACTGTAGGCGGAAGCGTACAAGGCGTTGGCGCTGTTGTAAAAGGTGGCAAACTTGTTCTTTCTATTAAAGAAGGAAAAGACATCTACATCGAATTACCAATTTAATAGCAAAACAAAGCAAGGCAAGTGATATTCAAAAATCACTTGCCTTTTTGCATTTACATATCTGTAAAGAAATCTTCGCCCAACTGAAGGAGATATAGAGAAATCATAATTTTCACCCTGTTTTCATTGTTCATGATGTCATATCCGAGAATCTCTTTAATTGCTTTCACTTTATATTTCAAGGTGTTTTGGTGATAAAAAGTTGCATTTGCGGTCTGTGTAATGCTGCAATCGTTCTCAAAAAACAGTTTCAGAATATCCATATAGTCTGTACGATGTTTCTGGTCATATTCATAAAGAGAACCCAAAGTTTTCTGCACAAAGGACGGATATAATATGGTAGGCTCTTTCACATCAGAAAGTATCTGATAAATTCCTAATTCATCATAGCACAGCATAGTCACGTTCTGGAGTTTTTCTATCAGACGATATGTTGTAAGTGCATTTTTATAAGAACGATAAATCTCGGATGCCTGTTTTTCACGTGTTCCGATTCCGATATGAACATCCGGATTTTTCTTACACAAATCAGCAGCCGATTTAGTAATATCATCCAAAGTATAATTTGCACATAGCATGACTAAATGCTCGTTCTCTTCATAAGAAACACTCAGTTTTATCATGCGATGCAAATCCTTTTTGACTTGTTTTGTCAACATACTATTTTCGCAACTTATAATCATCACTAGATAGGTCATGTCCGAGAAGAATCCGTTTCGTTCAAAAGCAGGCAGATACATATGTTCATTCTGCGGATAGTAGATTGCATTTTTAACTGCAGCGATGAAATTCATTTCGTTTCGCTCGTTAGACAATAATATCTCTGAGAATCGACGCATGATTTTCAAATACGATGTCTCCCATCCTGCTTGAAATAGAGGAAAGCAAAGTGAATTGCAGTATTCAATTAATTCATGGGAAAATTCATGTCCCTCTTGCAAAGCGACAATGAGTCCCCCAGCATCAACGGCAATTAATTTGTCGATGTAATCCTTGCGGTTTTCGTCTGATTCATTATTTAATCCGGAATTGAATACTAACTCATCGCCGTGAAGGAGACTCACAAAATCAACGTTCTCGACCATATGTACCCAATCGATTTTTTTGTCAAAACAATTGGTTGTAAGCAAGTGAACATCATGTTCTGGTATGATTTCTTTGTATAAGATACTTAATTCAACAGCCATAAATTTCTCCTTTTGGTATAAAAATATCCTATCATAGAGATAAACTATATTTATTATAGCACAACAATTGTACTTTTGGTACAATTTTCATCCAAAAACATGTCACCCAAAGACATATCAAAACGCTATATTGCATGATATACTATATTTGGAAACCAAAAGAGAGATTTCCAAGTAAACTCCAAAATATACAAAAAACCAGGGCCCGAAACCTGGTTTTTTTGCATGAAAAGGGACGCTCTCAGAACGTCCCTTTCAAATATCTTTTAATATGTAGATTAGCCTACGATGAAACCATATTTCAATGGATCTTGATCATCGATTAAGTATGTGCCGAATCCTGTTAAGTAGCAAGAACCTGTAATCATAGGAACTACTGCGTCGAAGTCAGCAACTTTTGTTGTCTCTTTAATCACACCTTTGAAGATAGAACCGATGAATGATTCATACTTGAATTCTTCACCAACTTTGATTTCTCCCCAGTGATGTAATGTAGCAAGTTTTGCACTTGTACCTGTTCCACATGGAGAACGGTCAGCCTGACCTTCACCGAATACTACGACATTTCGAAGGTTAGCTTTGTCAGGATTTGGAGTTGGTCCGTAGAATTCTACAAGGTCAACTGTTGTGATGTCAAGTAATGGATGTTGGATTGCGATTTCTTTATTAATCTTTTCCATCATCTTCATACCCAAATCGATATATGCAGGTACTGTCTCAGCGTTGATTTCACCGATATCTAATTGTGCTGTGTCAACCAATGCGAAGAATGAACCGCCAAATGAGATTGTAAACTTAATGTCTTTTCCATCTACATTTACAACTTGGTTTTCTTTGTATACGAATGCAGGAACGTTTGTCAATGTAACGCTCTCAACTTTACCGTCTTTTACGATAGCAGTTGTACGGATGATTCCAGCCGGAGCCTCAAGTACAACTTCGTTCTCGCCCTCAACCATTTCTTTAAGACCTGCTTCGAGGATAACTGTAACAGCACCGATTGTACAGTGTCCGCACATGTTAAGGTATCCGCCTGTATCCATGAACATTACACCGAAGTCAGCTTCTTTGTTCACTGGCTCACAAAGGAAAGCACCAAACATATCGTGGTGTCCGCGTGGTTCGAACATTAATGCTGTACGAACGTGGTCGTAATTTTCTTCCATCCAGTGTTTTTTCTCGATCATTGTGTTTCCAACTGGCTCAGGGAAACCACCGATAACCATTCTACAGAATTCTCCACTTGTGTGAGCATCAACTACTTGAAGTGCAGATTCGAAACGGTCAACATTGATTTTTGCTTCTAATTTCATAGCTAAAACCCTCTTTCTTTCTGTTATGAATTCCTGAACAAATTGTGTGCGAAAAAGGTTTGTCAAAGCATGTCTCCTTATAGAAAAATCTGATAATAAACCTTCGTTTCATCAGAAATTTGCAAAAAAAATAAGAGAAATACCTTCCGAAATCGTTAGAAATCTAACAAACAATCTTCACTTGAAAATTTTGTTCAGTTCTTGAATATATTATCTCTTAAATGTATTGAAAAGTCAATCAAAATTTGCTAAAATGAGAGTGGTCTAAACCGCCAAAAAACACTTGAAATCTAAGGAAAAGTGTGTTACTGTTAGAAACGGCGGATTTCGCCTGGAAAATATATGGGGGTAGTTAGGTGACTGGTGTGCCTCCTAGTCTTCAAAACTAGTGTGAGGCGTTAGGAGCGTCTCGGGTGGGTTCGATTCCCACATGCCCTCGCCAAAGAATGTTAAATTATAGACGATATCTATAAATGAAGATACATAGACGAAAACAATAAACGAATAAGTTGGCCGAATGCAAGGCTATTTACTTATAAAAAAAGAATCAAAAGGAGAGGATTGTCATGGGAAATGTACAGATTTTACTAAGACAACACGTTGGTGCACCTTGTGAAGCTATCGTTAAAGTAGGCGACGAAGTGAAAAAAGGTACACTCATTGCAACACCAACAGGACTTGGTGCAAACATTTTCTCAAGTGTGTACGGCGTAGTAGAAGCGGTTACGGAAGACAGAATTATCATTAAGCCGGACGCAGAGCAAAAAGACGAATTCGTGCCAATCGCAGAAGGTAGCAAACTTGACATGGTCAAAGCAGCCGGTGTAGTTGGTATGGGTGGTGCAGGATTCCCGACGGGCGTGAAGTTAGGAACTGACCTTGAAGGCGGTTATATCTTAATCAACGCAGCGGAATGTGAACCAGGTCTTAAGCACAACATTATGCAGATTGAAAATGAGTGCGACAAAGTAGTTCGCGGTGTGAAGTACTGCATGGAGATTTCAAATGCAGCAAAAGCTATTTTCGCTATTAAGAAGAAAAACGAAAAAGCTGTTAAGATTTTAAAAGAAGCTTTGAAAGATGAAGATGCAATTAGCATTCATCTTCTTCCGGATATCTACCCGATGGGTGAAGAAAGAGCAGTTGTTCGTGAGACACTTGGCATCGAATTAGAGCCAACACAACTTCCGGCAGCAGCAAAATCTATCGTAATCAATGTTGAGACTCTTGCAAGAGTAGCAGAGGCTATCGATGAGAGAAAACCTTGCTTCAGCAAGAACTTAACTGTAATCGGTAAACTCAATGGTGGAAGAGAGCCACACGTATTCATGGATGTTCCGGTTGGAACAAGCGTTGGCGACCTGATTGAAAGAGCAGGCGGCATCGATGGTGTTTACGGCGAGATTATCATGGGTGGACCATTTACCGGAAAAGCTACTACAGTAGAAGCACCTATCACAAAGACAACAGGTGGAATCATTGTAACAATGGAATTCCCTGACTTACACGGAGCAACAATCGGTCTCCTTGTATGTGCTTGTGGTGGTGATGAAGCACGTATGCGTGACATTGCTGAAAAGATGAATGCAAAGGTTGTTTCTGTTGCAAGATGTAAACAGGCAGCTGAGATGAAGAGCGGTGCACTGAAGTGTGAAAGACCTGGAAACTGTACTGGTCAGGTTAAGAACAGTATGCAGTTCAAGAAAGACGGATGTGAATACATCGTTATTGGTAACTGCTCAGACTGTTCGAATACAGTAATGGGTTCTGCTCCGAAGATGGGACTTAAAGTTTTCCATCAGACAGACCACGTTATGAGAACAATCGGTCATCCACTTTACAGATACTTAAGAGTGTCTAAGAAAGTAGACCAAGATATTTAAATTTAGGTATAACTATCACAAAGTCATCCGGGTAAGATTCCCCCGATATGTTACCCGAATGTTCAGTCTCATCAGAATGTGATTGGGATATATAAAAAAGCGGTATTCCGCACAAACAAATTAAGGAGGTAAGAAAGTATGTCAATTACAGCCGAAACATGTAAAGAACATGCAAAGGATCCTGCAGTATTGTGCTGTAGAGCAGAAGCAGGTATCACAATTGGCCCGGAAAACTTGGAAGATCCGGCAATCTTCGATGATTTGGTAGATTCAGGATTATTAAAGTTAGACGGTTGCTTAACAATTGAAGAAATCTTAGGTGCTAAGCTGATCAAGACTTGTGATTCTCTTACACCGATTACAGCTGACGTTGTAGAAGGCGCTAAAGTAGTAGCAGCTCCGGCAGAAGAAGTTGTAGAAGAAGCTCCAGCAGCTCCGGCAGCTCCTGTAGTAGCAGGTGCAACAACAACTGTAGCAGGCGGAACATTAAAAATCTACATCGGAGAAGGTAAAGATATTAATATCGAATTACCATTAGGTATTGGTGCAGCTGCAGCAGCAGAAGCTCCAGTAGCAGCAGTAGCTGAAGTTGCAGCAGCTCCAGCAGCAGT
>JAZNHX010000132.1:0-2382 GCA_045577115.1 Faecalimonas sp.
AAGAATTTCCTACACCATTTCATTTATACGATGAAAAAGGAATCAGAGAAAATGCAAAGGCAGTGAAAGACGCGTTTGCATGGAATAAAGGTTTTAAAGAATATTTTGCAGTAAAGGCTACACCGAATCCGTTCTTAATTAACATTTTAAGAGAATATGGCTGTGGCTGTGACTGTTCATCATATACAGAGTTGATGCTCTCAGAGGCAATTGGAGCAGTTGGTGAAGATATCATGTTTTCTTCAAATGCAACACCTGCTGAGGAATTTGCGTACGCTGACAAATTAGGTGCAATCATCAATTTAGATGATTTTACACATATTGATTTCTTGGAAAAGACAATTGGTCACATTCCGGAAACAATCAGTTGCCGTTATAATCCGGGTGGACTTTTCCAAATCAGCAATGATATTATGGACAACCCTGGAGATGCGAAATACGGTATGACAACCGAGCAGCTATTTGAAGCGTTCAAGGTATTAAAGGCGAAAGGTGCGAAGAACTTCGGTATTCATGCATTCCTTGCAAGTAATACAGTTACAAATGATTATTATCCGATTCTTGCAAAGATGCTCTTTGAACTTGCTGTTAAATTGCAGGCTGAGACAGGTGCGCATGTGGCATTCATTAACCTTTCGGGCGGAATCGGTATTCCATATCGTCCAGAACAGACACCGAATGATATTAAAGTTATCGGTGAAGGTGTGAGAAAGGCTTATGAAGAAGTTCTTGTTCCGGCAGGTATGGGAGATGTTGCAATCTATACCGAGCTTGGTCGTTATATGATGGGACCATATGGTTGCCTTGTTACAAAGGCTGTGCATGAAAAACATACTCACAAGGAGTACATCGGCTGCGATGCATGTGCTGTTAACTTGATGCGCCCTGCAATGTATGGTGCATATCATCATATTACAGTTATGGGTAAAGAGAATGAACCATGTGACCACAAGTATGATATTACAGGTTCTCTCTGTGAAAACAATGATAAATTTGCAATCGACAGAATGCTTCCGAAGATTGATATCGGAGATACACTTGTGATTCACGATACAGGGGCTCATGGATTCGCAATGGGTTACAATTACAATGGGAAATTAAAGTCTGCAGAAGTGTTACTTTGCGAGGATGGAACAGCAAAACTTATTCGTAGAGCAGAGACGCCAAAGGACTATTTTGCAACCTTTGATTGCTTTAATGAATTCAAAGAAAAACTCTAAAAAATAGTTGACATTAACTTAAATATAGGTTATTATAATCAAGTCGCTTGACACAGTAGTGACAAGCGCAAGCGGATGTGGCGGAATGGCAGACGCACAAGACTCAAAATCTTGCGGGGGTGACCTCGTGTGGGTTCAAGTCCCACCATCCGCAGTCAAAACAAAGGAACTCAGATTTTTATCTGGGTTCCTTTTGTTTTGAAGCGGAGCAGACTTGTCCCCAGGGTCCAAGGTCTTCGCTCCGCTACGGTCGGCGCAGAACAAACGTCCACTGGACGTTTTGCGCCCCACCATCCGAAAAAGGTGGATTTGGGATTTTCTGCATGTTATAATGGAAACCATTTAGGAGGTTTTTACATGATTAAGTTTATTTTATGGGACATAGATGGTACATTACTTGATTTTCATGCAGCGGAGCGTGAGGCGATTAAAACGTTATTTCAGCAGTTTGAACTGGGCGAATGCACAGATGAGATGATTCAAAGATATTCTAAAATCAATCGTTCTTATTGGGAACGTTTGGAACGTGGGGAAATAACAAAACCACAGGTTCTGATTGGGAGATTTGAGGATTTCTTTGCTTCTGAAGGAATTGATACAAGTATTGCACCGGAATTTAACAAGGCATATCAATTAAGCCTTGGTGATACCATTGTATTTTGCGATGACAGTTATAACATTGTGAAGTCTTTGAAGGGAAAAGTGAAGCAGTATGCCGTTTCCAACGGAACCATTGTAGCGCAGGCGAAGAAGCTTCGCCTTTCTGGACTTGGAGAACTTTTTGATGGGGTTTTTCTATCGGAAGACTTAGGTGTGGAGAAACCAAGTGTTGAATTCTTTGATAAGGTATTTGCAACCATTGGACCGATTCGCAAGGATGAAGTTATTATTGTGGGAGATTCTCTGACGAGTGATATTCGTGGTGGCAATAACGCAGGTATTCTTACCTGTTGGTACAATCCTTCTAAGTCACCGCGCAAAGAGGGGTATCAGATAGATTATGAGATTGCAGATATTCATGATATCTATGCGATTTTAAATCTATAATTTGGCTAGCGTAAAATTTTATTAGGATAAATGAAAAGAGAACACCACTTTGTGATAAAGTATTAGGTGACCAAACCAAATATTTTTACAAAGGAAGGTGTTCTCTATGGTTAAG
>JAZNHX010000133.1:0-10444 GCA_045577115.1 Faecalimonas sp.
GGTAGCGACGGAACCGGAACAGGCGGAGACGGAACCGGAACAGGCGGCGACGGAACCGGAACAGGCGGAGACGGAACCGGAACAGGTGGAGACGGAACCGGAACAGGTAGCGACGGAACCGGAACAGGCAGTGGCGGAACCGGAACAGGTAGCGACGGAACCGGAACAGGTACGGGTATAGGAACCGGAACAGGTGGCGAAGGAACGGGCACAGGTACAACACCACAGCAATAATGAATGGAATACAGGTCGGAGTAAGTTTCTTGCTCCGACTTAAGTATATAGGGGAGAAATTATGAAACAGGGGAGAAGTTTAAAGGACGCAAAAGCAGAGCGGGCCGCAAAGAAAAGAAGAGCAAAAAGAAGGCGCAGAGTGCTTGTATTAATTGCAGAAGTATTTACATTGTTTATCTTGCTTGGGATAGGCTATGTTATGAATAAATATGATAAGATTCAACTCAACCTTTTTAATGAGGATGATATTCAATTCAATCAAGGTGTTAAACAGGAACATTATCAAACGATTGCCTTGTTTGGTGGTGATTCCAGAGATGGACAGTTGGAGGCAGGCACCCACGCGGACACAATTATGATAGCCAGTATCGATGAAGATACAAAAGAAGTGAAACTTGTTTCCGTATACCGTGATTTGCTGGCAAAGCAGAACAATGGTAAGGTGAAGAAGGCGAATAATGCATATTTTACAGGCGGGCCAAAGGATGCCATTAATATGCTCAATAAGAATTTTGATTTGGATATTGAGGATTACGTGACAGTGGATTTTGGTGCCTTTGCAGATGTTGTAGATTTACTTGGCGGTATCGAAATAGAAGTTTCTAAAGAAGAAGCAGCGGAAATGAACCGACACATTGTAGGTACTGCGCAAAGCGTAGGTAGTAAAAAAAGTTATTACATGAAGGGCGGATTACAGAATCTCGATGGAGTGGAGGCTGTTACCTATTCGCGCATTCGTAAAAATGTAGGTGGCGATTATGGTCGAACAGAACGTCAGCGAATCGTGATTCAAAAATTGGTTGAGAAGGTAAAACAGACCGACATATCTACTTTAAATAAAATCATCGATGAAGTATTCTCGCAGGTGTCCACAAGTTTTACACTTAAAGAAATCATCAGTTTGGCTGCCGGTGTGATGCAATATGACCTCGGTGAGACAAGTGGTTTTCCATTTGAGCGTACAGATGGAAGTGTGGAAGGAATCGGAAGCGTTGTAATTCCACTGGGTGTTGTGGAGAACGTGGAAGAGATGCATGCGTTTTTGTATCCAAAGGATGCAGATTATGTAGTCTCTGATACCGTGAAAGATATTGCGAAGGAGATTGAAACGCTCTCTGGGTACACGAGGGCAGACTATAAGGAACCCGAAAAAGAATCTGAAGAATAAGCGTTTGAATTAAAGTGAAAAGTCTAGACAACACTTATCAAATCATGTAGAATAAACTTAAAGTGTCAAAAGAAAAAGAAAGAGGAAACGAAAATGAAAGCAATTAAAAAGTTTACAACTATAATGTTGACAATATGTTTGCTGGTCACATGTTTTTCGTTGTCAGCTTTTGCGGCGGACGGAAAGATTATGTTCACAGATCCACAGACAAAGACAGGTGAAACGTTTGAAGTCATGGGTGTGGTACAAAAATCAGCAGGTAATTTCGGTAAGATTGAGATTACTATGAAATATGATACGGACATGTTAAAGTTTACAAGCGGTGACGGTATTACAGAAGCAGAGGCAGGTAAACTCACTTATAAAGGCGATGCAACACATGATGTCGGTGAACGCAAAGAGTTTAAGTTCAGTTTTACGGCACTGAAAGAGGGTACTACGAAGATTGAAATCACGAATGCAACAATCAAAAATGTATCAGGAACAGTTTTGGATTACACGAAAGGTTCTTCTACCGTAAAAATTACCAAAGGGGAAGGGACGACAACCACTCCAACAACTTCTACCACCGTAACAACTACAGATGTAACTGTAGATGTGAATGGAATCTCTTACAAGATTGCTAACGAATTTCCGGAGGATGCGATTCCGACCGGATACGAAGAGGCTAAGTTAGAGTATGATTTGGTGGAGTATAATGTGGTATATAGCGAAGCATTTGGCTTATATCTTGCATATTTGGTAAATGAGGAAAATGCAGGTGATTTCTTCATGTATGTAGATGCAGATGCAACATTTGCACCATATGAAGAGATTAAGGTTTCTGACACGGTTACCATTGCCCTGTTATCAGATGCATCGGATGTTGTTTTGCCTGAGGAGTATAAGGCGACAACAGTGGTGCTTAATGAACATGATTTCCCGGCATGGCAGACAGAGAACGCAGACGGATTCTGCATTTTATATGCACTTAACAATAACGGCGAAAAATCATTGTATCAGTTAGATAATACAGAAGGAACTTATCAAAGATTTGTTGCTCCTGAGGTGAATGAAGAATTTCCGGATGATTCCATGATTGGTAAACTTAGCAGTTTACTGGAAAACCACTTGGATTATGTGATTCTTGGAACAGGCTTAGGATTCCTGTTGTTCCTATTGATTATCATTATTCTCAGCGTCAAATTGTATAATCGCAATGCGGAATTGGATGAGATTTATGATGAATATGGAATTGATTTTGACGGTGACACAAAGGATGATACCATGCTTGATATTGATGACGAAGATGAGTATGGTGATGACGAAGATGACATTACGGAAGATGAAATAGACGCAGCGACGCTCTTTGTGCAGGAAGGCATGAAGGAATTGACGCAGGAAAGCATGGATGAAGTTGTTCCTGTAAAAGAAAAGGAATTCACAAGAGAAATTGTATTGGATATTCCAGAACAAGCAGAAAAGAAGCCGGTGGAAGATGTAGAGGAATCACTTGATAAGGTTCTTCAGGAAGTCAATGCAAAACAAGAGCAGAAAGAAGATATTTATGAAGATGATGATATTTTCGAAAATTTCTCAGTGGATTTCATTGATTTAGATGACTAATGAGAAGAATCAGTGGGGATGAGTAATCATCCCCATTTGTTTGCATAAAAAATTCATAATGCAAACACAGTTTCTTCACAAATGTCTGATAGACTACACCATAGATAAAGCAATCGGAAGGAGATTTAGATATGAACGATGAAAATAGATACCAACCATACCAGTATGGTGCATCGCAAGAGCCGCAGTTTGAAGAACCGGATTTAGACAAAGAAAAAGATGAGCGATTTGACGAACCTCAGTTTGCTGAGTCCGAATATGAGCAGAGAACTTCACAACAAGAAGCGTATTCTCCAAGATATGACTATAGTTACACAAGTCAATCCGTACCACCACAAGAACCGGAGAAACCAAAGAAAGGCGGTTCTGTAGGTAAATTATTTACGACCGTAGCGCTGGCAATTGTTTTTGGATTGCTTGCAAGTGTTGTGTTCCAGGTGAGCAATCGTGTGATTGATAATATTTTTGGACAAAAGGCAACCAATAATCATTCGGGACAGATCGTGAATTCTACAGAGATTTCAACCGGAAGCGGTTCAACCGTGAAGTCTGATATTGCAGATGTCACAGACAGTGTGATGCCATCGGTTGTTTCTATTGTGAATTTAAGTGTACAGGAAGTACAGAATTTCTTCTTTGGCGGAACAACACAGTATGAGAGTCAGAGCAGTGGTTCGGGTATTATTATCGGACAGAATGATGCGGAATTATTGTTGGTAACAAATAATCACGTGATTCAGGGAAGCAAGACACTTACGGTAACATTTAAAGATGGAAAGAGCATTGAGGCGCAGATTAAGGGTACTGATTCGGATTTGGACCTTGCAATTCTTTCTGTTCCGCTTAAAAGTATTGAGAAAAGTACGATGGAAGCAATTAAAGTTGCAACACTTGGAGATTCAGATGCACTTCGTGTCGGTGAGCCTGCGATTGCTATCGGAAATGCACTTGGATATGGACAATCCGTAACAGCGGGAATTGTAAGTGCGCTTGATTGTACAATCGAAAGCTATGAAGGCAAGTTGATTCAGACGGATGCAGCAATTAATCCGGGTAACAGTGGAGGAGCACTTCTTAATGCAAATGGAGAAGTTATCGGAATCAACACAGCGAAAGTAAGTGATGAAAAAGTAGAAGGTATGGGGTATGCAATTCCGATATCAGATGTTGTAGATATTTTGAATGAACTGATGAACAAGGAAACACGTACTAAGGTTGCAGAAGCCGAGCGCGGTAGCATTGGAATTAAAGGTATCACTGTAGCGGCTGATATGTCACAGTACTACAATATGCCGGAAGGTGTGTACGTATCTGAGATTATCAAAGGAGGCGGTGCGGACAAAGCAGGACTTCCGGTGAATTCGATTATCACAAAAATCGATGGAAACAGTGTTGACAGTATGGAAGAGTTGCAGGAAGAACTTCAATATTACAGAGTTGGTGATACGGTAGAACTTACTATTAAAGTGCAAGACAGAAGCGGATACGTAAAAGAAAAAGTTCAGGTTACACTGGGAGAAGCACAAAAATAATCAATTTTAGGGCGGAGGAAGAGTAAAAACTCTTCCTCTTTTTTAAAAAGTGTGCTATGCTAGAAAGAAATAGTTGCTTTTAGGAGGTTACATAACATGAGAGAGTACGAAAGATTACAAAAAGTAGACATAGAGGTTGCTGACGCAATTAAAAAAGAAGGTGAAAGACAAAATTCACATATTGAGTTAATTGCATCAGAAAACTGGGTGAGCGATGCAGTGCTGGATGCAATGGGAAGCATTCTTACAAATAAGTATGCTGAAGGGTATCCGGGAAAACGTTACTATGGTGGTTGTGAATGCGTTGACGTAGTGGAAGATCTTGCAAGAGACCGTGCAAAGGAATTGTTTGGTTGCGATTATGCCAATGTACAACCGCATTCAGGTGCACAGGCAAACATGGCGGTATTTTTCGCAATGTTGAATCCGGGCGACAAGGTTCTTGGAATGAATCTTGACCACGGCGGACATTTGTCTCATGGTTCACCGGTTAACATGTCAGGAAAATATTTTAATGTTGTTTTCTACGGTGTAGAGGATGATGGATTTATCAATTATGATAAAGTGAGAGAAATTGCAGTCAGAGAACAACCAAAGCTTATTGTTGCAGGTGCAAGTGCATATGCAAGAACAATTGATTTTAAGAAATTTAGAGAGATTGCAGATGAAGTTGGTGCATATTTGATGGTGGATATCGCACACATTGCAGGTCTTGTTGCGGCAGGTGTACATCCATCACCAATTCCATACGCTGATGTTGTTACAACTACAACACACAAGACACTTCGTGGACCACGTGGTGGTATGATTCTCTGCAATCAGGAAGCAGCAGACAAATTTAACTTTAATAAAGCGATTTTCCCTGGAATTCAAGGTGGACCGCTTATGCACGTAATTGCAGGTAAAGCAGTTGCATTCAAAGAAGCGCTTCAACCGGAATTCAAAGCTTATCAAGAACAGATTGTAAAGAATGCAAAGGCTCTCTGCTCAGGACTTATGAAACGCGGCGTGAAGATTGTATCAGGCGGAACAGACAATCACTTGATGCTTGTGGACCTCAGTGGAACTGATATCAGCGGAAAAGATCTGGAAAAACGTATGGATCGTGCACACATCACATGTAATAAGAACACGATTCCAAATGACCCTCGTTCACCATTTGTAACAAGCGGTGTGCGTCTCGGTACACCAGCAGTCACAACCAGAGGCATGGTGGAAGAAGATATGGATGTGATTGCTGAGGCGATTGCTCTTATTATCGAAAGCGAAGATAATGTGGAAAAAGTAAGAGAGATGGTAGCAGGATTGACCGCAAAATATCCATTGAAATAATTGGGGTATATAAAGCATATTTGTATGTCTATCTTACAGCGTACATATTAAAAGAAGTGTTTGAGTATATAGAGAAAAATTTTCTTCCAGTGCCCACAATTTTGGTGAATTGTGGGGTGATTTGGAATGATTTTTCTTCATATGCCCCAAATACTTCTTTTTTTATGAAAACTTGTGTGATTTTGGGTATGGGAGAATAAAAATTCTCTATATACCCCAAATGGTAGCGAGTGAACAAGAAAAAGACAAAGCAATAGTTGACAATACACGTCTCCATATGCTACTATGAAAACATACCCCCACGGGGTATAAAGGAGGCGATAAAATGATTACTCAGAAATATACAATTAAAGGTATGACTTGTGCCGCATGTAGCAGTGCCGTAGAGCGTGTTACCCGCAAGATGGATGGAGTTGCAGAGAGTAATGTCAACTTGACAACAGGGCTTATGACTATTACCTACGATGAGAGCAAAGTCACACCGGAACTTATCCTAAAAAAAGTAGACAGAGCAGGTTTTGGTGCAGCACTCTATGTAGAAGAAAAGAAAGAAGAAAAAAAAGAAGATGATGTACAGAAGACAAAACGTCGACTCATCTGCAACATTATTTTGGCAATACCATTGCTTTATATTTGTCTGGGACATATGCTTCCAATTACATTGCCTCTTCCGGCATTTATGGATATGCATAAGGCGCCGTTAAATTTTGCATTGGTGCAGTTGCTGCTCACATCCATTATATTAATTAACGGAAGAAAATTTTATCTAGTTGGATTTAAGAGTCTGTTTAAGGGACATCCAAACATGGATTCTTTGGTTGCCATTGGAACTGGAAGTGCTTTTATCTACAGTCTTGCAATGACCATTTCCATTCCATCGAATCCCGCAAATGCACATAACTTGTACTACGAATCAGCGGCAGTAGTAGTGACATTGGTTATGCTGGGGAAATACATGGAAGGACGTAGCAAGAATAAGACATCAGAAGCAATTCGAAAACTGATGGAACTTGCGCCAGACACGGCGATTGTGATTCGGGAGAGCGAGCAGATAGAAGTGCCGGTGGAACAGGTTGCGATTGGAGAAACAATCCTTATCAAACCGGGAAGTCGCATTCCGCTTGATGGTGTCATTTTAGACGGAAGTACAAGTGTCGATGAATCCATGCTGACCGGAGAGAGTATTCCGGTGGAGAAAACAGTCGGCGATGAAATGATTGGCGGGAGTGTGAACTATCAAGGCGCAGTCACCGTGAAAGTCACACATGTAGGATCTGATACGACCCTTGCAAAGATTGTAAAAATGATGGAGGATGCTCAAGGGAAAAAGGCACCGATATCGAAAGTGGCAGATACAGTAGCAGGATACTTTGTGCCGACAGTTATGGGAATTGCCGTTGTCGCAGCGATTATCTGGGCATGGCTCGGTCATGATCTTACATTTGTTCTTACAATATTTGTTTCAGTATTAGTAATTGCGTGTCCATGTGCACTTGGACTTGCGACGCCGACAGCGATTATGGTTGGAACAGGAATGGGCGCAAATCATGGAATCCTCATCAAAAGTGGTGAGGCACTTGAGATTAGTCATAAGGTGAATGCAGTTGTACTCGACAAGACGGGTACAATTACACAAGGAAAACCGGCAGTTACAAAGATAATCAGCCATGACCTTTCAGAAGAGGAACTGCTTACGATTGCCGCAACTTGTGAGCAGGTTTCAGAGCATCCTCTGGGAGATGCCATTGTAAATGAAGCAAAGACACGAAGCCTAGAGTTGCAGGATGTAACAAAATTCCAAAGCATTACCGGGCAGGGAATTCAGGCAAATATAGGTGATAAGACCTTTTATATCGGAAACAAGAAACTCTGTGACAAGCAGCAGATTGTGATTGCAGAATATGAGCAGGAGGCGGTAGAACTTGCAAATAAAGGTCAGACGCCAATGTTCGTTGGCCTGAACGGAAAAGTCATCGGTATTGTGGCAGTGGCAGATACATTGAAAGAAACCAGCGCGGACGCAATTCGAAAAATCAAGGAACTTGGCATTCAAGTGTATATGCTGACCGGAGATAATAAGCTGACAGCAGATTATATCGGACAGAAAGTAAATGTGGATCATGTGATTGCAGAAGTACTTCCAAACGATAAGGCTTCCGTAGTTGAAAATTTGCAAAAAGAAGGGAAATGTGTCATGATGGTCGGTGATGGCATCAACGATGCGCCGGCGCTAGTACAGGCAGACGTAGGAATGGCAATCGGAAGCGGAAGCGACATTGCGATAGATTCCGGCGATGTCGTTCTTATGAAATCGGATTTGCACGATGTATATAAGGCAATCAAACTGAGCAAAGCAACGATACGAAATATTAAACAGAATCTGTTCTGGGCATTTTTCTATAATGCATGCGGACTTCCATTGGCAGCCGGAGCGCTGTATACAATTAACGGCATGCTACTCAGCCCGGTTATCGGTGGATTTGCAATGTCACTCAGTTCCGTTTGTGTAGTAAGCAACGCATTGCGACTACGCAGAACAAAGTTAGATTAGAGGGTATTCCTATGGTAGAGCATGAATGTTGTAATCGGACAAAGAATCGTTCGGAGAAGGAAACAAAGGATTTAATTACGCGTCTGAACCGTATTGAGGGTCAGATACGTGGAATTAAAAGCATGGTAACAGAGGAACGTTACTGTGTGGATATATTAAATCAAGTGTCTGCAGTACAGGCGGCGCTGAATGGTTTTAACAAGGAACTTTTGGCAAATCATATTCATTCCTGTGTGGTAGAGGATATTCGAGCAGGCAAGGATGAAGTCGTGGACGAATTGTGTGAGACCATCAAGAAAATGATGAAATAGGAGGAAATGGAAATGGCAGTAATTAAAGTGGCAGATATGCACTGCGAAAAATGTGTGGCGAGAATTACAAAACTTTTAACAGAGGAAGGATTAGATTTCACAGTAAGCCTTGCAGACAAAACGGTAACAATCAACGGTTGTCAACATTGCGTAAAGACAGCTATTGAGGCACTGGATGACCTTGGATTTGAAGGGGTTGTCGAGTAAAGATAATAAAAAAATGATGGACGGACTCGGAATATGTTTCGGGTTCGTTTTTTATGTGGAAAAATTTGGTAAATTGGCGGAAAGTGTTGAAATTTCGAGTGATATATTGTATATTAAAATAAATATGGGGAGAAATAATTATATAAAAGGGGAGATACGATGAAAAAGTTTCGTAGAGCATTTGTAACACTGCTGATTCTTGTTTCTGTGTTTGCGACATCTGTTTTTGCAGCACCATCTGTAAATGAGTTGGAACGTAAGAAAAAGAATGCAGAGAATGCGGTGAAGTCGTTACAGGAGGACTTAACGGAAATAATGGCAGACATCAATGAGATGGAGATGAAACTTGTTTCCAAGGGGCAGGAAGTTATCGAAGCAACCGCAAGACTCGAAGAGGCAGAAGCACAGGAAGAGCAGCAGTATAATAACATGGTAAAACGTATTGTTGCCATGTATGAGAGTGGCAGTAGCAGTACGTTGCAGATAATCTTTGAATCAGGAAGTATTGCGCAGATGCTTCAGAATATGAATAATGTTCAGACTGTTCATGAATATGACAGAGCGCAATTAGACCAGTATATACAGGTAAAAGAAGAGATTGCTGCGATTAAAGTGTCTTTAGAAAACGAGCAGAAAGAAATGCAACGTCTGCAGACACAGTTAGAGAGACAGCAAAAGAATTTGCAAAATAAAATCGCGAGCAAAAAAGCAGAAATTAAAAACTTTGATAAACAGATAGAAGATGCTGTAAAAGAAGCTGCTCGTAGAGCTGCACAACAAAATAACAAAGACAAGGTTGTTCTTAACAGTGGTTCCGGCGGTGTGAAATATACAGGAACTGGCGACCAGGCCGTTGGTAATGCGATAGTAGCGGCTACAAGAAAATATCTTGGTGTTCCATATTTGTGGGGTGGCAATGATAAGAATGGAATTGACTGTTCCGGACTTACTAAAGCAGCACATGCAGCAGTTGGTATCTATATTGACCGTTGGTCAGGGCATCAGGCAATTGGTGGCAAGGCAATCGGAAGTGTTGCAGAAGCCAAACCGGGAGATATCATCTGCTACTCTGGTCATGTGGCGATATACATAGGGAATGAACGAGTGATTCATGCACCACATACCGGTGATATTGTAAAGGAAGCGACGGTATATCTAAAAGATATCATTGCGATACGAAGATATTGGTAAACATATGGCTATAGATTTTGATAAAGGCAAGGTCTATAGCCTTTTTGTTGCCGAAATTTGTGAAAATATTGTACAAAAGTGCTTGCCAATATTAGGTGGTTTATGATATACTACGAATGTTGCAAAAAAACACATATATGGTTATCTCTGTAGGTGCCAAGGTTTTTACGTTCAAACCCCGGTGGCAGAGAGGGAAGTATATGGAAGAAAAAAACCAAAAAATGGAGGAAAAAGAAATGAACGTTATTTCAATGAAACAATTATTAGAAGCAGGTGTTCACTTTGGACATCAAACAAGAAGATGGAACCCTAA
>JAZNHX010000134.1:0-11634 GCA_045577115.1 Faecalimonas sp.
TGTCAACAACTTTTTTTAAGTTTTTTATTTAAAAACTTTGCACTTTTTTGGTGAGTGCTTTACAAGAATAGCACAATTTATTTTTGTTTGTCAACACTATTTTTCCCTATTTGTCAAGGTTTTTTCACGCAATATAAACCATATCTAGATATTGTGTTTCGCATTTTTCTGTTCTCAAAATATAGACAATCATTTTTGTTGTTCTATCTGTTTACATCCTAGATTTGAGAGAACACAAAAAGTAAAATTAAAAACAGAGTGTTTGCGACCGTGAAATACAACATATATCTTCCTTTTGAATGTCCATACTCTTTTCCTATATATTTAAAGGAAATCAGGCTTGCCATGGAAGCAATGAGCGTTCCAAGTCCTCCCAGGTTCGTTCCGACAATTAAAAGTTCATATTGATTCGTAAATCCGGATAGCAATAATGCCGCCGGCACATTGCTCATAAACTGACTGGCAACCACACTGGTTAGCACTTCATTTCCATTAATAATATTTTGAATAAATGCATTGAATGCTGGAACCCGTCCCATATTTCCGATGAATACAAAGAATCCAACAAAAGTCAAGATCAGTGCATAGTCTACTTCTTTTAATACATGTCGATCTAAAACAAATACCACAAGCAACACAACTCCCAGTGTTGCCATGTATGGTATGACATGTGCAACAGTGAGGATACAAAGCACAAACAGAGACGCATAAATCACTAACTGCTTTTTGTACTGCGTAATTCCGTTGGTTTGCTCAATTCGGAGTTCTATCCTCTTTTCTCCCTCATATTGAAACAGCAGACACCACACTGCAAGAAGTAGAAAAGCTATCACTGTATACGGCAACATAAGCAACATGAAACTCGCAAAGTTCATCGTTGTTTTTCCATAGAGATAGAGATTCTGTGGATTCCCAATTGGGGTCAACATACTTCCCAGATTAGCAGCAATTGTCTGCATCACTACTACAGGCACAATGAGTTGTTCGGCATTATCACCCATTATCATGTTTAACACAATAAATGTGAACGGCACAAACGTAATCAGCGCCACATCATTGGTGATTAGCATACTGGAGAAAAAACACAGCATAATCAGGATAAAAGTCAGCCCTCGAATATGGCTGACCTTTCCCAATAATTTTTCTGCTATATACCGGAACAAACCAATTTTCTGAAGTCCCGCCATCACTGCCATCAAACAAAACAAAATGGCCAATGTGCGAAAATCTATGTAGTTTATATATTCTTTGTCAGGTTGTATGACAAAAGCCGATATAATAGCCAAAACAACGGCAATACTTAAAACAATTTCCGTTTTACACCATTGCAGAAGCCTTTTAAGTGTAATCATATGATTGATCTCCGCATTTTAAATTTTATTAAACACTGTTTTTGGTTGTTTGCAAATAGGACAAACGAAATCATCCGAAAGTTCTTCAAACGGAACTGCTCCATCATACTCATAACCACAGATACCGCAAGCCCATTTTGTGGCCTTCACTTCTCCCTCTTCTTCCGCAATAAATGTAGGCGCATTCTTCGGACTCTTTCCTTTGACTACTTTATGATAGTAAGCATAAGTCATAGCGTCTTGTTTGTTCAAAACGTCCGCATCAACGACCTCGCCCAAGAACACCGTATGTGTTTCGGTCTCCATTTTATCGATCACTTTACACACAACGTATCCGCAGGCATCTGCCACCACAGAAATATCTTCTTTTACAATGACTTCTACTTCATTGAATTTATCCACATCTTTTCCTGATTGAAAACCAAAGGTTCCAATCAGTCCCGGATCAGACTCTTCGCCCAAAATAGAAATGGCAAACTTTCCTGCCTTCTCAATACATCCATTTGTGTAGTTATTATGATTAATGCTGACCGCAATGGTTGGTGGTTCTGATGTAATCTGCATGGCACTGTTGACTACACATCCTGTCGGTCTTGTCTCATCTAATGTTGAAATAATGTAAACTCCGTACGACATATCACGGAATGCATTTTTGTTAATCATAATAAACCCTCCCATATTAAATAGATTTGGTACGATTATTTTGGCATCACAATTGCTGCAATAATGTATGCAAGCACTCCTGCTCCACCCATCACCGAAAACAGAATCCATGCTAAACGAATGAGTGTTGGGTCAATATTGAAGTATTCTCCGATACCTCCGCAAACACCCGCCAACTTATAATTTGTTGATGAACGATATATTTTTTTGTTTTCCATATTCTTTTCCTCCATCCTCTCTACTCTTTGAAATGAATCTGAATGTTTCCTACATCGCAATCAGCTTCTAAAAAACGATCAGCATTCGGATTCTTAATCTTCTTCTCGGTGCCTAGTCCCGTATAGGACTCCTCGCCAATTTGAATTGTTCCGACATCACACTCTAAATTATAACTGTAATTTTCCTTTTTGCCAACTACTTCTAAATATAATTCTCCCGCATCAACAGAAGTATTCACCTTTTTTGCGTCCAACTTCTTAATCTCTGCCTTGCCGGCATCCACATCGATGCTTGCTTCATTTGCAACGATGCCATCCACCGTTGCCTTCCCTGCATCAACGTCCAGTTTGAACTCGGCAAATGTATAGTTGCGAGGAATACGTATTACAATCTTAGCGCGGTTGTTGTTCACTCCAAATTTTGTGCCGCCCTCCACATGAAGCGTTGAATCCTCTACATAACAACGAAAACCAGAAGTCTTTTCTTGTTCAACTTCGACTTTCTCTACATCTGCATAACTGATTTCCACAGTTCCGGCTCCAAGTTCCACATCAAGACTTCCGAAGGCCTCTTCAACCTGCGTCACACTGCCCTTCGCCTGTACATCCTTAGTTTCGTTTCGCCCATCCCCTATGCCAAAATCTGCAAAGTCCTTCGGACCAAAACTAAATCTTCCGTCTGCAGCCATGTCCGCTAACTGTCTCCAAGTTAGCCCCTTTGCCACGGCACCAACCAAACAACAAACACCAATTCCGCCAACAACTGCTGCGATAATTAACGCTACCTTTGTAAATCTCTTCATGCTTTGTTCCTCCTTTCCCTTCTACTGAAAAGTCTCTGTATCAAATCAATAGTCCACCGGAACAACGCCGGAAGCCACTTGAATGCGCACCATACAAATAAGACGGTAAATAGAATTCCAAGTGCAAACACAATGCCACCGACACCAACAAACAGTAACCCCTCAACTCCGCTTGTAACTGCACGTACAAGACCAACTACAATACACGCCGCACCAGCAATCACGCATGCAATACCACATGCCAGCATCGCGATTGCTACTGCAAATACAGTCACTATCACAGCAATTACAATTCCAAATATTGTAGCTAAGATGCCAATGATAACGCCAAAAGCCCCGCCACCAACACCGACCAGAATCGGTGATGCAAAGATGATTAAGATAATAATCAGTGCTAATGGAAAGTCTCGTTTTGGTTTCTTGTTTTTTGAAGTGTTTTCCTGTTTGGCCGGTGTGTTGATATGGTTCGCATCTCGTCCATCCTCATAACCATGTTCTGTGTATTCAGCTTCCGTATTTCCTGATGCATTTAAATCCATCTTGATAGTTGTAGCTACTTTCTCAGGGCTTCCGAGTTCGCGGATGACCTGCGCTTCGTTCTCTACACCGGCTTCGTCAAAATAATCGTTATAATATGCAATTGCATCCAGTCTGTCGTGCTCTGGAATGTCCCTAAGCAAACGTTCCAACTGCTGCATAAACTCTACTCTATTCATGCTTTTTCCCTCCCTCGAACAGTCTGCTGATTTTTGATGTGTATGATTTCCACTCGATTCGATACAAATGCAGTTGCGCTGCTCCTTTTTCTGTCAATTTATAATATCTGCGGTTGCGCCCTGCGTATTCCATATCGTACACTTCCAGACATTCATCCTTTTGCAGTCTTCGAAGGACCGGATACAAGGTGGATTCCGATACATCCAAAACCTGTCTTACATCCTGTGTAATCTTATATCCATATGTACCTTGCTCTTCCTGTGATACAACTGCCAATACGATTGCGTCCAGAAGTGTGGCACCTGTGTTAAATACCATGCTCCCACTCCTTTCACAAATTTCACAATACTTTTATTTGTACAATATTATATAGCATATAATATTGGTGTACTTATACTATATGCCACATAATATGATTTGTCAATATATATTTATAAATTGTTTGTCGGCGGCTGACAGCTTCGCCCCTGACAAACATAAAATGTTGTCATATCATTCTTCAGAGAGTATTCTTCTGTCGGCTCCTCTAAAATGCGCACAGCCGTTCCCAACGCGATGCGAACAGGCAAATCGGAGAGATTCGCCTTACCCTTTAAAACGATTGTAATCTTGTCCGGCACATCCAAATAATCAGACAAAGCCACAAGAAACATGGCATGTCCCGATGGATAACGCTCCGCCTGTGTCGTCATAAATCCCAACTGCTGTTTTGCCAACTCCTCGTATCTCTTCTCGCCTGTCAGATAATGCAAACGCACTAAATTATATGCCATCATAGAATTTCCGCTTGGAACAGCACCATCATAGCTCTCCTTCGGTCTGATAATTAACTGTTCATTCTCCTCGCCGTACAAGAAAAATCCGCCTTTTGCCTGATCCTGAAATTCACCAAGAACCTTGTCACAAAACATAGTGGCTCTGTTCAGATACTCCATATCCATCGTTGCCTCATACAGAGAAATCAGCGCAAATATTTCATTTGCATAATCATCCAAAAAGCCTTTCTCACTGCGTTTTCCCTCTCGATAACTAACGAACAACGTATTGCCCTCAAGAAGCTTGTCAAAAATAAATTGCTGTGACCTTTTCGCTGCTTCCAAGTACACTTTTTGATTGCTTACTCGGTACAGATGGCACATGGCTGCAATCATAAGGGCATTCCAGGAAGTCAGTATCTTATCATCCAAATGCAAGGAGTAGCGCTTTTTTCGATATTCATAAACGTTTGGCAAATACTCCGAAAACCTGTCGTCTATTTTTTCACTGCTCAGTAGATTCGGAATGCTTTTCCCCTCAAAATTCCCATTCTCTGTAATATCAAAATACTGGTTAAACTCTTTTCCTGTCTCCTCTCCGAGAATATGGATAATCTCATCCGGCTCAAACAGGTAGTATTTTCCCTCTACCCCTTCACTGTCAGCATCCTGTGCGCCGTAGAATCCGCCCTCCTCAGAGGTCATTTCGCGCAAAACATACGTGGCTGTTCTCTCCGCTATATCCAGATAAATCGAATGTTGGCTGAGCTGATATGCCTTACAATAAGCAAGAATCAGTAAAGCATTGTCATATAGCATCTTCTCAAAATGCGGTGCAAGAAAATACCGGTCCGTGGAATATCTGCTAAAGCCCCAGCCAATATGGTCAAACATACCGCCTCGATACATTTGAAGCAATGTCTTCTCCACCATTTTCATTGCCTCTTCGTCTTTGGTTTTTTCATAGTATTGCATCAAGAATAACAGATTGTGAGGCGTAGGGAACTTCGGTGCATCTCCAAAGCCGCCGTTCCTTTCATCAAAGATTCTCTTGAAAAGTCTCACTGCTGATTCGATTAATTCTTCATCTACCCGACCTTTGCCTGAAGGCTGCTTACTCAAAGCCGCAACAATCTCTTCTGCGGAATCCAACAACGCCTCTCTCGCTCTCCCCCACCTTTCGTGAATAATCTGCAACAAACGCAAGAACCCGATTTGTCCGTATTTTGCTGTTTTCGGAAAATATGTTCCCGCAAAAAAAGGCTTTTGATCCGCCGTCATAAAAATAGTGGTCGGCCATCCGCCACTTCCCGTAAACGTCTGACACACCGACATATAGATACTGTCAATATCCGGTCTCTCCTCTTTATCCACCTTGACGGATATGAAATGTCGATTCAAAAATTCTGCCACCTCTTCATCTTCAAAACTCTCATGTGCCATCACATGACACCAATGACAAGTACTGTAACCAATGCTCAAAAAAATCGGTTTATCTTCTGCCTTTGCTTTGTCGAACGCCTCCTTGCACCACGGATACCAATCCACCGGATTCTCCGCGTGTTGCAAAAGGTATGGACTTGTTTGATTTTTTAAATGATTTTGCATATTTTTTCACCTCTAAGACTAGTATGCGACATTTTATGTGAAATATTTTTTATAAATAAAAAGAGAGAACGGATTTTACTCCATTCTCCTTCTCATATAATCTCTATTCTTACTCTTCTTCCTCAAACTCTGCTTCTGCAACTTCCTCTTCGCAAGTATCCACATTCACTTTTGCTCCACACTTTGGACAAAATGTTGCATCCGGCTCAATGTGCGATTCGCATTCCGGACAAACATCCAGACCTTTAATCTTTGCAATCTCTTCTTTTGCTTTTGCAATAGAAGCTTCTCTCTCAGCGATTGCATCACAGAGTTCAATATATTCCGCATCCGCACCTTCACCATTTTTGAATTTATCGTAAATCATTTTTCCGATATCTTTAAAATCTCTGTCATTGTTGCGTTCCATTGTATGAATCTGTGCTTTAATCTTCTGCACTTCCACAGTCTGCTCTGTTTTCTTCGCAACAACATCTACGACTTCTCCTGTCTTCTTTGATACAACTTCTGCTTTCTCTGAAATAATCTTTCCTAAATCCTGAAAAAAGTTTGCCATTTTTCTTTCTCCCTTCTCTAATCAAATTTGCCTAATCGTTTCAAATGTATTGTACACGTTGAGGCTCCCATATCCCCACTCACGGTTTGGGTATTCCTCATTGGGTCTTTTATCTGTTCCCAACACAAGCAAATTTCGAATCTGTGTGGAATCTATGGTTCTTTGCTGCAGGCGATACACCACCCATTCCATGATAAGTGCTGCTGCTCCGGCAGTAATTCCTGTGGCGATACTGGAGCCCGTGCGCGAAACAAACTGATTCCTCGTCATCGCCCCTGTCACATTCACTCCCGGCGCTGCAAATTCCGGCTTGATTCTCTCACCTCTAGTATATCCTCTTCCGGACTGAATAGCAATAGAATTATTGTCTCCATCGTAAAATGCAACCGTTATGCCGGACAATGTACTGCCCGGTTCCGTAATAGTGTAATCTGGGTTTGATTCCAGAAAAAAAACTTCATTTTCCAAGAACTCCGTCACTGGAAGCCACATGTGAAATTCCCCCTCCTCAATTCGGACCGGCTCCACCACAATCTTCCAGATGCCGGGGGTCGGATTCTCAAATCGAAAGAAAACAAGTTCTGCGTTGAGCCTTTCCACAAACACCTTGTAATCCACCGAAACGGTAGTCCCTTCCAACACAAATGTGTAACTGTCCGTCTCTTCACTGCGAATCGGAAAGCGATACGTCCGCTCTCCACTCGGTGATATTACAGATACTGCTAATAGATTCAGCGTATCTGACCACAACTCTGTACAGAAGCCTGCCACATTCTCACCCACACGGATCTCCACTTGCTCCGTATCATTGGCATTCTCTATCTGCCCTAGATAATGGTGTCTTTGATTGGCTTCGTTGCCACCGCCAATTACGACTGCCCGGTTGGCGATATTTCCATATACATCTAAGATGGCCGTGAGTGGAGAGTTCGCACTGTGACTTCCCATATTGGTGCCGAGCGCGATACAAATCACAAGCGGCAACCCCAATCGGTCCGCCAGTTGATTGAGATAGGTGATTCCAAGCATAATATCATTTTCCTGATAACAAGATGCATCCGTTTGGATGAGATAAAAATCCTTGAGATACTGTTTTGCAGGCTTCAGTTTTACCACTGCAATCTGCGCATCCGGCGCTGCTCCGATAAATTGATTTTCTTCATTGACTCCACCTGCTGCAAGACTTGCCACAAATGTTCCATGGCTGTTCTCATCTCTGCTCGGTACAACAGTTAGAGGATTTTCACTGCGAAGCGCCTCGTTAATGTCCTCTTCTCCGTACTCAGTTCCGTAAAACATCCCCTCTGGAGATGCGCCTTCTTGAATCGTCTGATCCCATATACCTACAATCCGCGTGCTTCCATCCAAATTCCGAAAAATCGGATTCTGGTAGTCGATGCCCGTATCCACAAACCCTATCAGTACATCACTTCCCTGCAAGTTGAGCGTTGGGTAACTCTGCACCTGCGTAATTCCTGACTGTGTCATCGCCTCACTGTCAAGTAGTGTATAACATTTCGGCACAGAATTATAGGGGTAACGGTCAAAACGAATCGGGTCTGCATCTTCTTGATTCACATAAAACATTTGATAGAAGTTCGTAGATTCCTGCCTGCAAACTTCCCCCGGAAATCGCCCTACAAACACATCCTCTTGAAGTGAACTTACAATAAAATCTCTATATTCTTCCGATAGTATTTGTTCTCGGCATGCTTCATTCGGCATAAATGTCTTCTCGCTTTTTAATTTAGAATATGCTAGAACTGAAATCTTGGCACTAAAAAAGCGAGACAAGGCAACCATTCAAGATTATCCGTCTCGCTTTCAGCATCTTTAACTATTCACCGGCAACTTCGCCTGACCACGCATGGTAATCATCGGTGCTCCGGTTCCTTCTACATATTCTTTTGTAATTGTTACAATTCCAATGTTATCATCCTTTGGAATCTCATACATGATATCGAGCATGAATTCCTCGATAATGGAGCGCAGTGCTCTCGCGCCTGTGTCCTTCTTCATCGCCTTTGTCGCAATTGCATGAAGCGCATCCTCACTGAATTCAAGTTTCACTTCATCAAGCGAAAGGAGCTTCTGGTACTGCTTTAATATCGCATTCTTCGGTTCTCTCAATATCTTCACAAGCATTTCTTCATCCAAGCCCTGCAAGGTAAAGATAATTGGTAAACGTCCGATGAACTCCGGAATCATACCAAATTTGCGAAGGTCTTCCACTGTCACCTTAGAAATCAGATTCTTTTCTTTATCATATTTATCCTTTAGGTCTGCAATGAATCCCATCGAAGACTGCTTATTAAGGCGTTCTTTAATGATATTTTCCAAATCCGGAAATGCACCGCCACAAATAAACAGAATATTCTTAGTATTAACTGTTGTAAGCGGAACCATCGCATTCTTACTGTTCGCACCCACCGGCACTTCTACTTCGCTACCTTCTAACAACTTCAAAAGCCCTTGCTGTACAGACTCTCCGCTGACATCTCTTTGGCTGGAATTTCTCTTCTTTGCAATCTTGTCAATCTCATCGATGAAAATGATTCCCTGCTCTGCTTTCTCCACATCATTGTCTGCTGCGGCGAGAAGTTTCGAAACTACACTTTCAATATCGTCACCTATGTATCCGGCTTCCGTAAGGGAAGTTGCATCTGTAATCGCAAGCGGCACATCAAGAAGCTTTGCAAGTGTCTTAACCAAATACGTCTTACCGCTTCCGGTAGGTCCAATCATCAGCATATTAGACTTCTCAATCTCGATATCGTCCATGGTGTCGGTCGCCACACGTTTGTAGTGGTTGTATACCGCAACCGCCATCGCCTTCTTCGCATACTCCTGTCCTACCACATACTCATCCAGCTGTGCCTTAATCTTATGTGGTGCCGGAATATCCTTAATGTTGATAATCGGCTTCTTCGGCTCGCCTTCTTTTTTCTTCTTAATCTTCTGCTTCTTCGGCATCATATTTTCGAAATCTGCGAGATTCATGAAATGAATGCCCGGTGTATTTGCAAGCTGACTCAAATCAAACGGCATGTTGTTCATCGTGTCAAAGCTCTTCTGCAAACAATCCTGACACACACAGATATTGTTCGGAAGGTCAATCATCTTCCCTGCTGTGCTCTCCGGACGGTGACATAAGAAACAAATCTTCTCATATCCGTCTTCATCCTTCTCGTCATCTGTGGTTGTCTTCACTTCCACAATCTCATCATCTATTTCCTTAAAATCAATTCTGTCTGACATATCGTTCCCCTTTTTGTTTTCATACGGGTTACATTATAACGTATACGTTTCTCAACTACAAGTAAAGTTTTTATAAACAGTACTCCTCGGCGTACTTCGATGCAACGGCACCATCTGCCACTGCAGTTACAATCTGTCTCAGCGGCTTCTGTCTCATATCACCGACTGCAAATACGCCCGGGATATTAGTCTGAGTTGTCTCGTCTGCAAGCACATATCCTGCCTCATCAAGTGTTACCTGTCCGTCAATCAACTTAGTGTTCGGAATATTTCCAATGGCAACGAAAATACCATCGCAAGAAACCATACGAATCGAATCATCCTTTTTACTCTTTATCTTCACACCTGAAACCATCATATCCTCTTCGAGAATCTCGACAACTTCACTGCTCCAAATAAATTCGATGTTTTCTGTATTTTCCAGAGATTCCATATATGTTTTGGATGCACGAAGTTCATCCCTGCGGTGTACTAAGTATACTTTTTTACAAATCTTTGCAAGAAATAAGGCATCTGCAACTGCTGTGTTACCTCCACCCACAATCACAACGGTCTTATCTTTGTAGAACATACCGTCACAGGTTGCACAGTAAGACACTCCGCGACCACGGAGATTTCTCTCATTTGGAAGTCCTAACTCTCTCGGAAATGCACCGAGTGCGAGAATGACTGTTTTCGCCTCAAATGTTTCTTTTGCTGTGTGAATGAGCTTTGGATTCTTATCAAGCTCCACACTCTTTACTTCTGCAAGCTTCGTCTTCACCCCAAAACGCTCTGCACCTTTTTTCATCTGCATACCAAGCTCGAATCCATTGATGCCGTCCACAAATCCCGGATAATTTTCCACAATTTCAGTTGTTGCCATCTGTCCACCCGGTGCAAATTTCTCAATAACCATTGTGCTGAGGTTCGCACGTGCAGCATAGAGAGCCGCGCAATATCCGCCCGGTCCACCGCCGATTACAATTACATCTAAACAATTATTTCCCATAGTATCCTCCTATTCCACGCCATTTTCTGCAAGCCAATCCACAAGCTCCTCCTGTGACATTGCGCCTACAAATGTCGCTCTTGGTTCTTCCTCTCCTGTAAATAATTTGAGTGTCGGAATACTCATGACACGGTATTTCTGCGCCAACTGAATCGACTCATCAATATTGATTTTCACAATTTTCACTCTGTTTCCAAGTTGTTCCTGTGTATCCTCCAGAATCGGTGCAAACATTTTACATGGCATGCACCACTCTGCAAAGAAATCCACCAGAACCGGTCCCTGTGCATTTAATACTTCCTGTTCAAAATTTTCACTCGTTACTACTAACATGTTCATTTCCTCCTTTATTGCTTTATCATATTAAGAAACTCTTCCTCCGTGATAATCGGAATGCCCAGTTCTTTTGCCTTCTTGTTTTTTGAAGATGTAGAATTCACATCATTGTTAATCAGGTAGTCAGTCTTCGATGTCACCGAGCCGGTCACCTTGCCGCCCTTCGCCTCAATCACAGCCTTCACCTCATTACGGTTTACAAAATGCTCTACACTTCCTGTGATTACAAATACCTGGTTTTCAAATATCTGTTCCTCTGTATTTATTTCCTCTTCCGGAATGGTCAATTCATCCAAAAGTTTCTTTAATTCTTCGGTATGCTTTTCCTTAGAAAAATATTCCACATAAGCTTTTGCCAGCACAGGTCCAATACCGGA
>JAZNHX010000135.1:0-8825 GCA_045577115.1 Faecalimonas sp.
ATATTCTGATTTTATTATAATATTTTTCCATTTTTCTATCAACTAATATCTTGTTATTTACATGAGTTATGATATATAATATAAAAAAGCCCACAAAGGAGGATAAATTTATGTGTGACAAATTAGATATTACAAACATGAATGGTGTCACAAATGATGACGACACAACATGTGGTCTCAACAATATGAATTGTGTTTCTGAAGATGAAGATACAACTTGCGGACTCAACAACATGAATTGTCTCTCAGACGATGACGACTCCACATGCGGACTCAATGATATGAACTGCTTAGGCGAATAAAAGACAAAAGAGGAATGCTTTCACATTCCTCTTTTTTTATGCCATTATACTGGATAACTTCCGTTCTCTGTATCTGCCACAGTTTGATCTACACCTGTCTGTTGTGCTTCTCTGTATTTAAAGAAGTCTGTTGCTACTTGTGGGAACAACGCATATGTTAATACATCTTCATCTTGCTGTGACCACTGTGCCATTTCTCCACGAAGCGTATCTAATTCATTTGGAATCAAATCAGCCGGACGGCATGTGATAACCTCTGCATCTTCACCAAGCACTTTCTTCTTAACTTCTTCGTTAAATGGTTTTACAGTTGCACCATATTTTCCACTCAACACGTCTTTTGTTTCTTTAGTAGCCATTTTGTAACGTTCTCCCATAAGTACGTTAAATACAGCTTGTGTACCAACGATTTGTGAAGAAGGTGTTACTAATGGTGGTTCACCAAGGTCTTTACGTACTCTTGGTACTTCTTCTAATACTTCATAGTATTTGTCTTCTGCACCTTGTTCCTTTAATTGAGATGTTAAGTTAGATAACATACCACCTGGAACTTGGTACAACAATGTTTTGATATTAACGCCCATATTCTTTGGATTGAGAAGACCTGATTCCAAAGCTTCATCACGAAGCGGTCTGAAGTGGTCAGCAATTTCTGCCAATAAATTTTGATCCAAACCAGTATCATATGGAGTTCCTTTGAATGTTTCTACCATAACTTCTGTGGCTGGTTGAGATGTTCCCAATGCAAATGGAGACATCGCTGTATCAATTACATCAACACCAGCCTCTACTGCTTTCAAGTATGTCATTGAAGCAACACCTGATGTGTAGTGCGTGTGGAGTTGGATAGGAAGCTCTGTAGCTTCTTTTAAAGCACTTACTAACTCAGTTGCTTTATATGGCACTAAAAGACCTGCCATATCTTTAATACAGATAGAGGTCGCGCCCATTTCTTCAATTCTCTTTGCAATATCCATCCAATATTCCATTGTATATGCATCTCCCAATGTATACGAAAGTGCAACTTGAGCATCTGCTCCTTCTTTTACAGCCGCTCTTACTGCTGTCTGAAGGTTACGCATATCATTCAAACAGTCGAAAATACGAATGATATCCATTCCGTTTGCCACTGATTTCTGCACGAAATACTCTACCACGTCATCTGCGTATGGACGATATCCTAAGATATTCTGTCCACGAAATAACATCTGTAATTTTGTATTTTTGAATCCATCGCGGAACTTACGGAGTCTTTCCCATGGATCTTCTTTTAAGAAACGAAGTGATGCGTCAAATGTTGCACCGCCCCAGCATTCTACAGAATGATAGCCAACCTTATCCATCTTCTCAATAATCGGAAGCATCTGTTCTGTTGTCATTCTTGTAGCGATAAGAGACTGATGAGCATCACGCAAAATTGTTTCGGTAATTTTTATTGGTTTTTTTGTGATTTCCATATCTATATCCTCCAAATTCTATTTCACGCCAAAGATTGCCATAAATGTACCTGCTGCTACTGCCGTACCGATAACACCTGCAACGTTTGGTCCCATTGCATGCATAAGTAAGAAGTTCGTAGGGTCAGCCTCCGCACCAACTTTCTGAGATACACGTGCTGCCATAGGTACCGCGGATACACCTGCCGAACCAATAAGCGGATTTACCTTGCCACCGGTTGCCTTGCACATAATCTTACCAAAGACAACACCTGCCGCCGTACCGAATGCAAATGCTACCAATCCAAGTGCTACGATTTTTAATGTGTCCCAATTCAGGAAAGCTTCTGCACTTGTTGTCGCACCAACAGATGTACCGAGGAGAATAACTACGATGTACATAAGTGCATTGGAAGCTGTATCTGTCAACTGTCTTACAACACCTGATTCTTTGAACAAGTTACCTAACATCAACATACCAACCAGCGGTGCTGTTGTAGGAAGAATCAAAGAAACCACAATTGTGATGATAATCGGGAATAAAATTTTCTCTAACTTAGATACCGGACGGAGTTGCTCCATCTTAATCTTACGTTCTTCTTCTGTTGTCAACATCTTCATAATCGGCGGTTGTATAATCGGTACCAGTGACATATATGAATATGCTGCAACCGCGATAGGTCCCATGATTGCTGTCTGTTCTAACTTACCTGCAAGAAAGATAGATGTCGGACCATCTGCTCCACCAATGATGGAAATCGCCGCTGCTGCTTTGTCTGAAAATCCCATAGCCATAGCGCCAAGGTATGCTGCGAAAATACCAAACTGCGCTGCTGCACCGAGAAGAAAACTCTTGGGATTGGCAATCAACGGACCAAAGTCTGTCATTGCACCTACTCCAAGGAAAATCAGTGACGGTAAAATTGACCATTCATCCATCAAGTAGAAATAATGTAAAAGTCCGCCCACTCCGTTTTCTGCTTCTTCCGCACTAATCATGATATCCGGGAAAATATTTACAAGGAGCATGCCAAATGCAATCGGAACAAGCAACAATGGCTCAAAACCATGTCTGATTGCTAAATACAGGAAAAAACATGCAACACCAATCATAATGATATTACCTCCTGTGAGGTTCAAAAATGCGGTCTGCTGAATGAGATTTCCCATTGTTGTCATTATATATTCCATGTCTTAACCTCCGGGTATTAGTTTAATGTTGCCAATACCGTTTCTGAATCAATAGCGTCACCTACTGCAACATTGATACTTGCTACTGTTCCGTCTTCTGGAGCGACAACAGGAATCTCCATCTTCATTGCTTCGATGATAAGAACAGCATCACCTTTCTTCACGCTCTGTCCAACGCTTGCTTCTAATTTAAACACTTTACCTGCTGCGCCTGCTTTTACCTCGATACTTCCTGCACTTCCTCCCGCTATCGGTGCAGGAGCCACTACTGGTGCTGCAGGAGCCACTACAGGTGCCGCCGGAGCAACTACTGGAGCTGCGATGCCAACTCGTTCTTCTACTGTTACGTCATATACATTTCCGTTTACTGTAATTGTATAACTTTTCATGATTCAATTCCTCCTAAAATCAATTCTATATCCATTTATTTGATGGTCTTCTTCTAATCGAACGGACTACAAATCCATCTGTTGTAGTACCTTCCTGTGCCGCGATTGCAGCTGTAATAACAGCAACCAATTCCAAATCATCTGTCGCATCTACCTGTTCATTTAACGAAACTGACTGATTGCTAGGAGCACTTTGCTGTACTTCCTGTGCCACAGGTTGTTTATTCTTAGCTATCTTTTTTTCAAACCTTTCCATAATATTTGGAATATACTTCATTAATGAAATCAAAAATGCAAGGAATATTAATACTGCAAACACAGTCCCCATACCAAGTAATGTGTTTAATCCTGCTTTGGTAAGAATTTCTAGCAACGTGTACTCTGCTGAAACATCCATTGATTCCAGATAGGAATCGTCTGAAAATGTAAAACTTAAGGTTGCTTTTCTTTCTGCATACTCTGTCTCTGTAGCAATAACAATCTCATCACCTTTTACATCCACCTTATAATCACCGTGCGAAACATATGCACCACATTCATCTTCACCTGCCTGCCAAGATTTAATCATGGCAAGAAAATTTTCAGCCTCAATGCGCAGTCCAGAATTCATCATGACATAGTTGAGCTGATATTCACCCAAATCCATGTACTGTTCAAAATCCTGGTCTCCCATTGCAGCAAAGCTTGAGATGATAACCTCTACAGTCTCCTGCATGGTTGATACATCTACTTCTGCTTCGTTCTTCTTTGCAGAACATCCGGTGAAACAAAGTGCCGCCATCATCACGCACATTAATACACTAATCTTTTTCTTCACTTGTCTCACCTCACTAAATTGTTCCGTGTTTCTTAGCCGGTCTGTCTTCTCTCTTTGTAAATAACATCTCAAATGCACCGATGAGATATTTTCTTGTATCTGCCGGAGCAATAATTGTATCTACATAACCACGTCTTGCAGCTGCCATTGGGCTTGACTGTAATTCTTTGTATTCTGCTGCTTTTTCTTTGATTGTTGCAGCATCTTCATCAGCATACATAATCTTCGCTGCCAGATTTGCATCCATCATACCAATCTCAGAGTTTGGCCACGCATATACCATATCTGCGCCGATTGCTTTACTGTTCATTGTTACATAAGCACTTCCATAAGCCTTACCAATCACAACATTCACCTTTGGTACTGTTGCATCAGCAAATGCATATATAAGTTTTGCAGTCTCTCTTGCCAAATTCTTTTCTGCACATGTACATGCCTCGAAACCTATTACATTTGTAAATGATACAACCGGAATGTTGAATGCATCACAGAACCCTATAAAGTCAGCTGATTTCTTACATCCTCCAGGAGTAAGTGTTCCGTCAAATTCCTCAGCTACATTGCCTTCACTATCGTATACTTTTGAACGATTGGCAACCACACCTACTGTCATGCCGTTTAAGCGAACAAAACCTGTTACCATATCTTTTGCAAATGCTCTCTTTGTCTCAAAGAATACATTGTTATCAGAAATCATAGCCGCAACGATAGCTGTGTCCTCTATTGCATTTTCAATTCCTGCACATGCACGATTCAAATCATCCAGACATTCGTCATATGAAGCATCGTCTTCATTGTTTGCAGGTAAAATGCTAACAAGTTCACGAATCTCTGCCATAATCTCTGACTCTGTACCAACAACATCAACAAGACCTGCTTGACTACTCTGGAAATCAGCAGAAGAAGTATCACATTTTGAGATTTCATTTCCTTCAATTGCATTTGGTGAGTTCAAGAACAATTTACCGTCCTTGCCTTCCATAAATGTGAAATCTGTCATCGCAGATGCTACTGCAAGACCACCGCCACATTGACCAAATACTGCAGTAATCTGTGGAATCACTCCTGATGCCATTGCCTGCTTGTAGTAAACACTACCAAATGCATTCAGCGCATCTGTAGCCTCCTGGAGTCTGAGACCTGCACAATCAACAAATCCAATCACAGGTGCACCCATCTTCATTGCCATGTCATAAATGTTGGCAATCTTCTTTGCATGCATTTCGCCGATTGCACCTTTTAATACTGATGCATCCTGGCTATACACATACACCAAATTGCCGTCAATCACTCCGTATCCGGTGATAACACCGTCTGCAGGGGTTTCTTTTTGCTGCATGTTAAAATCTGTTGTTCTCGCTGTAATTGCACTACCGATTTCAACAAAGCTTCCCTCGTCAAGCAAGGATATAATTCGCTTGCTTGCAAGGCTTAAAGAAGTATTATTGCTCATAATTCAAGCCCTCCATTGATATTTCAAAAAATTATTGTTCATTATACAAGTGTTTTGATGTCTACATATTCATAACAATCAAAACTGTCCGCTACATTCTTACATGTGAGTTTTCCATCATATGTATTCACGGCCGAGAATATAACTTCATTATCTTTACAAGCCTGCTCCAATCCTTTATTAGCAATCTGAAGACCATAAGATAATGTTGCATTCGTAAGAGCAATTGTAGATGTTCTTGGAACTGCTCCCGGCATATTACCTACACAGTAATGAACAACACCATCTACAACATAGATTGGGTTATCGTGATAGGTAACTTTTGTTGTCTCTCCGCATCCACCCTGGTCTACAGCAACATCTACAAACACAGCTCCCTGTTTCATATCTTTCAAATATTTAGCTTTAAAAAGTTTTGGTGCGGCTTTTCCAGGAATTAATACCGAACCAATTACAAGATCAGCATCTTTTACAGCTTTTCCAATGTTTGCATCTGTAGAAACCAATGTCTGAATTCGAGAACCAAAAATATCATCGAGGTAAGCAAGTCGTGGAATACTGATATCCATGATTGTTACATCTGCTCCTATACCTACAGCAATCTTGCAAGCATTCATTCCGACATTACCACCTCCAAGAATCACAATTTTAGCCTTTGGAGTTCCCGGTACACCCGCTAATAAAACACCTTCTCCACCATGTGTTTTTTCAAGGTATTTTGCACCTTCCTGAATTGAAAGGCGTCCTGCTATCTGACTCATTGGTGCAAGAAGCGGAAGTCCGCCATTGTTTGGATCATATAATGTTTCGTAAGCAACAGCTGTCACTTTTGCCTCCAACAAAGCATCTATCTGAGACTTGTCAGCCGCAAGATGAAGATATGTATAAAGAATGAGACCTTCGCGGAAAAAAGGATATTCTTCCGGAAGTGGTTCTTTTACTTTAATCATCATATCAACTGCATCCCAAACTTCTTTCGCTGTATCAACCATAATTGCCCCTGCCACAGCATATTCTTCATCCATGAATCCAGACCCAACACCCGCTCCTTTTTCTATGTAAACCTCATGACCAGCATTTTTGTATCCAATCACACATCCCGGTGTCATTCCTACACGAAATTCATTGTTTTTTATTTCTTTTACGCATCCTATTTTCATGTTATTTTCCTCCTTGAATAAACCCAGCCTAATTTCAATATTCTTTATTATAAAATAAGATACTTAGAATTACAATCATATTTTTCATTTAAACTGTTATAATCTCATCTGCCTTGTGAACCCATCTCATACATGGTATAATATTTCCAAAGAAATCTACATTTTGGAGGTTATACATGACTGTACCAGAAAGACTTACAGCACTCAGACAATTGATGTCTCAAAACAATATTGATGTGTATCTAATTCCGTCTGCAGACAATCATCAAAGCGAATACGTCGGAGAATACTTCAAAGCTCGTGCGTTTATCACGGGATTCACAGGTTCCGCAGGTACTGCTGTTATTACTATGGACAAGGCAGGACTTTGGACAGACGGAAGATATTTTATTCAGGCTGAAAATGAGCTCACAGGAAGTGGCATTGAATTATACAAGATGGGGAATCCTGATATTCCAACTGTGGATGAATTCTTAGATTCTGTGTTGCCCCAAAATGGTGTATTGGGATTCAACGGACGCGTCATCTCTATGTCAGATGGCAAGGAATACAAAGAAAAGTTTGCATATAAGAATGTACAATTAGAGGATAGATATGACTTGGTTGATTCTATATGGGCAGAACGTCCTGCTATGTCTGAATATCCTGTGTTTATCTTGGAAGAAAAGTATTCAGGTGAATCAACAGCATCCAAACTATCGCGAGTGCGCGAAGAGATGAAAAAAACAGGTGCAACTGCACATCTTCTGATTACATTGGATGACATTGCATGGTTACTGAACTTCCGCGGAAGAGATGTAGATTATACACCGGTTGTACTCTCCTATGCAATTATCATGATGGACTGTGTACACCTCTTTATCAATGAGAAAAAACTTTCTGATGAAGTGCAGTCTGTTCTTGCAAAAGATAATGTGTTCTTGCATCCTTACAATGACATCTATGAATTTATTTCGACACTTACATCGGATGAAGTACTTCTTTTAGATCCTGCAAGATTGAACTATGCGCTCTACAATCGCATTCCTTCAAATATTAAAATTGTGGAAGCAATGAATCCTACGCTTCTATTCAAAGCTGTGAAGAATGAAGTTGAGATTGAAAACACAAAAAAGGCACACATCAAAGATGCCATTGCCCACACCAAATTTATGCACTGGGTTAAGACAAATTATGATAAGGAAACTCTTACGGAGCTGAGTGCTTCTGACAAATTGGAAGAATTTCGGAAAGAACAGGAAAACTTTCTGTGGCCAAGCTTTGCACCTATCAGCGCTTACGGACCTCACGCAGCCATGTGCCACTACTCATCTTCCAAAGAGACAAATGAAGTCTTAGAAGGCGGAACTCTTTATCTTACAGATACAGGTGGAAACTACATGGAAGGCTCTACCGATATTACCCGCACAGTTGCGATCGGTGAAATCAGCGATGAGCTCAAGCGTGATTTTACCAATGTACTACGCGGGAATCTTGCATTGTCAAAAGCAAAATTCCTGTATGGCTGTTCCGGACAGAATCTCGATATTCTTGCAAGACAATTTTTGTGGAGTGAATATCAGGACTTCAATCATGGAACCGGACATGGCGTCGGATATCTTCTTAGCATTCACGAACCTGTATGCCGTTTTAACTGGAAGCCAAACGAAGAAACTTCTCGTCCACTGGAAGATGGCATGATAATCACAGATGAGCCAGGCATCTATATTGAAAATTCTCACGGTATCCGTTCTGAGAACGAACTATTGGTTCGTAAGGATGTGAAAAATGAGTACGGACAATTCATGAGATTTGATATGCTCACCTTCGTTCCATTTGATTTGGATGCGATAGAGCCTTGCCTTCTTAACGAGGATGAAAAAGCACAACTCAATGCATATCATAAGCAAGTGTATGATATTGTAGCACCACATCTTAATGATGAGGAACGCGAGTGGTTGAAAGAATATACTCGTGAAATTTAATCCAATGGGTCTAGCGGAAGTAAAATTCTCCTGCAGACCCATTTTTTATGATTTTCATGTTATTTTACTGACATTTAAATTGTCTTTGGGTCTATGTGTTAGAATTCTTACAT
>JAZNHX010000136.1:0-10887 GCA_045577115.1 Faecalimonas sp.
TATTCCGAGTTCCAATGTATATTTTTCATTATGGGTACGGTGTATATGTTGAAAATTTTCAGAATCACCGTAACAAATCAAAGTTAATTAAGTCTATTACGGTGCAATAGTTATATATATTCGTACGCACCGCATAATTCAAAAAAACAAATCAAAACAAGTCAAAAATTACTGTGTAAGGATACAGTCTAGTTATTTGCACCGTAATTTCAAAAAAATCACAATTTTTAAAACTAAATAGGAGGTTTTACAAATGAAAAAAATGCTTGAAAAGAAATTAAAGGAGCTGGACGAATATGTAGTTCAGGCGAAAAAATCTTTGAAGAAGGCTCCGGAGGGTTCTTTGGTGCTATCGAAGTCCAATGGAACAACGCAATACTACCATAAAACAGAGAGTGGGCAGAAAAAAGGGAAATATATATCGACTAAAAACAGTAAGTTGATTGCTGCACTGGCTCAGAAGGACTATGATTTGCGTTTTTTACAGTTATTGACGGAACAAAGGAATAGATTATGTAAAGCAATTAAGCTGATTGTGGGGATAGATTTTTTGAAGCCTTATCATGATTTATCAGAAGCAAGGAAATTACTTGTTCGTCCACACGTAATGACAGATGAACAGTATGTGGAGAAATGGTTAAGTGTCGAATACTCAGGAAAGGAGTTTTTTGAAGACAATTCTGTAATAATAACAGAGCGTGGTGAAAAGGTGCGTTCCAAGACAGAAAAAATTTTGGCAGACAAATTTTATTCAATGGGAATACCATATCGTTATGAATATCCTGTAAATCTAAAGGGATATGGAACTGTTTATCCTGAATTTACAGTTCTAAATATCCGTGAAAGAAAAGAAATTTATTTTGAACATTTTCGAATGATGGATCATCCTGAATATTGTCAAAAAGCAATTCTTAAACTGGAAAATTACATAAGAAACGGAATTTATATAGGGAAAAATCTCATAGTTACATTCGAAACATTTCGAAATCCGTTGGATATGAAGACAGTAGAACTGATGTTAAAAGAATTTATTCTATAATACTTCTCATATCTTCCGGCAATTCGGCTACAAACTCCAACATTTTTTTAGATATCGGATGCTTAAAACTTAGCTTGTGTGAATGCAATGCCTGTCGACTAATCACAGAATAATCTGGGTTATATAGGAAATCTCCCGGCAGAGGATGTCCGATATGTTTCATATGGACGCGAATCTGGTGAGTGCGTCCAGTCTCAAGTTTTAACGAAACTAAAGAGTATCCATTGTTGTAAGCCAGTCTTTTGTAATGTGTACATGCATAATCCCCATGTTCGTTATCTACTTGGCGCTCAATTGTAGATCCATCTACACGTCCAATAGATGCGACGATTGTTCCAATTTCCGGGATTTCGCCTGTTGCGATAGCAAGATATTCACGGTGAATCTCTCGATTGGCAACCATTTCAGATAGAATAGAGGCGCTGTACATATGTTTTGCTATGATAAGAAGCCCAGTGGTATCTCGATCAAGTCGGTTGATGCAGCGATAAGTGAAGGATTCTCCTTTTTGGCCATAATAATATGCAACTGCATTGGCAAGTGTGTTGTTGTAGTTTCCTTGAGATGGATGGATAGGCATATCGTCAGCCTTATTGACAACTAAGATATCCTCGTCTTCATACACAATATCTAACGGAAGATTCGTAGGTACAATATTCTCCGAAGAATCCTCTTCAATTATTTGAATGGTAAGTTCATCACCTGCGTGCAGAATGTCACGCACATGTCCCCAGACGCCATTAAGCAGAATGCCATTTTTAGTACGTTTTAGGTGAGTAAGAATCTGGCTTGAATACTGTTTATCCTTCAAAAAGGATAGAAGAGTTTGCTCATTATATTCAGTTGGAATTGTATAATTGAAAATTCGTTTCATAGATTCTCCTGCTTTTGTGGTTTTACGGTTTGATAATGTATAAGTATTTGATGCACCGTATTAATTCAAAGAATATAATGTGTGTTACGGTGTAAATATTTGGCAATCCACTTCAAACCGTAATATAACACATATACCAATTTTTACATGTGAGATTCTACGGTGAAAAACATAGATTGCAATAATTACGCCGTAATATATATCAAAAAAGAGAGGTGTAAGTCATATTCTACGGTGTGAGTTTGAATTTTCTTATTTCACACCGTATGTCAAGGAATCCTAGAGCAGATATTACGGCGTACGAGAAGTTTGCTCTGCACTACACCGTAAGTTGCCATGATATTATATAAATTATACGGTGTAAAAGTGCAATTACATTTTCATACACCGCAATTTTTGTCAATTAGCTCCCAAACAGCACCTCAAACGATATTTTTTACGGTGCAAAAAGTAAAACATACTTCCTGCACCGCAACATTGCTTAAAATCATTATTTGGATTTAATTTCTCTCCATAATTCGTTGTAAATATTGTCAAATTTTGTTCCAAGATAGTTGTAGGTCTCGCAACGGTCTAACTCACTTGCATCAGGGAATGCAATTGTACTGTTGCGGATTGCATCATCCTGGATTAGTTCACGTGCCTCCGTGTTCGGTGTCGAATAGGTGATATAATCGAAGTTCATCTTGGCGATATCCGGACGACATAAGAAATTAATAAATGCCTCGGCATTTTCTTTGTTCTGCGCGTTCTTCGGTATGACCCAAGAATCAATCCACACATTGGAACCTTCTTGAGGAATGACATATTCCAAATCAGGGTTCTCGGATTGTGTGTATATGGCTTCGCCGGAGTAGATAACTCCTATAGCTGCTTCATTGCTAATCATTTTATCACGAACCTGGTCAACAACATATGCCTGTACCAGTGGTTTCTGTTCCATCAATAGTTCTTTTGCAGCCTCAAGTTCATCGAGGTCCGTGGAATTCAGAGAGTAGCCAAGATATTTAAGTGCAATACCAAAGGCGTCACGCACGCTGTTTTGCATTAGAATCTGGTCGGCATACTTTTCGTTCCATAGGATAGACCAGCTATCTACCGGATCATCCACCAAGGTCTTATTATAGAGAATTCCTACAGTTCCCCAGCAGTATGGCACGGAATATTTATTTTCCGGGTCAAAGGCCTGAGATTGCTTTAGATATTGCTCGCCAACGTTTTTAAGGTTCGGTATGTTGTCAAAGTTGATCTCAGCGAGCAGATTATTTTCGATCATACGCTGTATCATGTAGTCGGACGGACAGACTAAGTCGTAGGAGACTGCTCCTGCCTGAACCTTTGGATACATACTTTCATTAGTTTCAAATTCTTCATATACAACTGTGATTCCGGTTTCTTCTTCAAAAATATCCAGTACATTTGGATCAATGTATTCTCCCCAGTTGTAGACAATCACCTGCTTGGCAGCGAAAGAGCGATTCTGTGCACTGTAGAAGAAACCACCTGCAACAATCACAAGAATCATGGCTGCCGGAATGACGCGTCGAACAATAATGGTAGATACCTTTTTGAAGCGACTCGGCGCTTTCTTTTGCTTCTTTGAGTTTCCTTCCGGGGCCGTATTTACCAATATCAGTAAAAATAATACAGAGACAAAAAGCAGAGTAGATAGTGCGTACATCTCTGGTTTGATTCCTTTACGAACCTCACTGTAGATCTTCGTAGACAAGGTGTGGACACCTGCACCCGTTGTGAAATGGGTAATTACGAAATCATCCAGTGACATCGTAAATGCCAATAGGAATCCGGAAGAGATTCCCGGAAAAATATCCGGCAATACAACCTTGAAGAAGGCATATATCGGCGAAGCACCGAGGTCCAGCGCAGCCTCATAGGTGTATTTGTTTGTCTGTTTCAGTTTCGGTGTTACGCTCAGTATGACATACGGAATGTTAAATGTGATATGCGCCAGCAGTACCGTGGTAAATCCCAGTGAAAACTGTGGAAAACAAGTTCTGCATGCAATAAATAACAGCATGAGGGAGATACCTGTTACAATATCTGCATTTAACATAGGAATATTAGTGATTCCCATCATCACTGTGCGGAATTTGGCATGCAGTGCATGGATTCCGATGGCAGCAGCTGTGCCGATAATGGTGGCAATCAGTGCAGAGAGTAGCGCAATAATTAAAGTCGTGTAGAGCGCATTCATAATATCCTCGTTTTGGAAAAGAGCAACATACCATTTTCCTGAGAAACCGCCCCATTTTGAACGAGTCTTGGAACTGTTGAAGGACAGTACAATCAAGGTTAAAATCGGAGCATACAGTAGGAGGAGAATGAACCCCAGATAAATTTTGTGTAAGGCTGATTTAATCAAAACGTCGTTCCCTCCCCATCTTTATCATATTTTGAAATCAGAGCCATACTGATGACAATGAAAATCATCAGAACCAGAGACAGACCTGAACCGGCATGCCAGTTGTAGCTCTGAGTAAATTCCTGCTCGATTACATTTCCGATTAGGAGTATTTTGCTACCGCCTAAAATATCGGAGATGACAAAGGTTGTAAGTGCAGGAACGAACACCATAGTAATTCCGCTGATTACGCCCGGTACAGAGAGGGGCATAATGATTTTTGTAAACACCTGCAAATTATTTGCACCAAGGTCTCTGGCAGCGTTAATAACGTCTTTATCAATCTTTGCCAGAACGTTGAAAATAGGTAAAACCATAAACGGTAGGAAGTTGTATACCATACCGAGTACAATTGCATATGGTGTGTTAATAATATCAAGTGTCGGTAGGTGTAGTAGCGAGAGAAGCCCGTTGATTACGCCATTTTTCTCTAATAGAGTCTGCCATGCTAACGTGCGAAGCAGGAAATTCATCCACATTGGGAGGATGAAGATAAAAACGATAAAACTGGACTGATTCGTGTTCTTTTGAGACAAAATCATTGCCAGCGGATATGCTAAGACAAGGCATATCACAGTACTGATAAAGGAGAGCAGAAGTGATAACCCGAGCGCCTTAAGGTTCTCAGGAGTTGTAATCTCTGCCAGATTCATCAGCGTAAATTGATAGCTGTCATCAGTCAGACCATAATAGAAAATCATTACAATCGGAATAATGATAAATGCTACTGCCCAGAAAAGATACGGGCCGGTCAATAATCTCTTTTTATTCTTCAATCGGTACGGCCTCCTCATCTTCAGATTCTGGTTTTTTCATAATTTGAATGTCAAATGGGTCCACTTTAATACCGACCTCTGTTCCGACCGGGAACATATCAGTGCTGTGAACGAGCCATTCATAGTTATTGGCGGTTACTTCCATCTCGTAGTGTACACCTTTGAAAATGAGGTGCGTAACAACACCGTCCAGGAGTCCTTCGCCCGGTTTTACAAGATCAATATCTTCGGGACGAATGACAGCATCAACCGGTTTATTGCGTCCGAATCCGGTGTCTACGCATGGGAAATTCACGCCGAGGATTTTTACCAGTTTATCCTCGACCATTGTGGCAGGGAGAATGTTACTTTCTCCAATGAAGTCAGCAACGAATGCATTTTCTGGTTCGTTGTAAATGTCTTCCGGAGAGCCAATCTGTTGGATGTAACCCTGGTTCATAACGACAATCGTATCTGACATCGTAAGAGCTTCCTCCTGATCATGTGTAACATATACAAATGTAATTCCAAGTTCATTCTTTAAACGGATAAGTTCATACTGCATGTCCTGACGGAGTTTTAGGTCAAGAGCACCCAAAGGTTCATCCAAGAGAAGGACTTTAGGTTCATTTACGATGGCACGTGCGATGGCAATACGCTGTTGTTGTCCACCACTTAACTGGTCAGCCATACGGTTTTCAAACCCATCCAAGTTAACCAACTTTAGGGCATACTTAATCTTATCGTTAATATATACTTTGGATTTGCCTTTGATTTTTAGACCAAATGCAATGTTTTCCGCAATTGTCATGTGGGTAAAAAGAGCATATTTTTGGAATACAGTATTGAGTTGACGTTTGTTTGGGGCAAGACCTGTGATGTCCACGCCGTCGAAGATGACACTGCCTTGGTCAGGTGTTTCGAATCCGCCTAAAATTCGCAGAAGAGTTGTCTTCCCGCAACCACTGGGACCAAGTAGCGTCAAAAATTTATTTTCATTAATATATAAGTTCAAATCGTCTAACACGAGGTTATCTCCATAAGATTTTGAAATGTGTGAAATGTCGATTAATTTTCTTGCCATTTTAAAGACCTCCTACGTAATAAAACTCGAAAGAGAGACAATTTTAAAAATTGCCTAATTATACAACTATCATTATGCATTTTTTTGGCGAAAAGTGCAATATCATATTTGTAAAAAAATATGTACTTTTGCACTTGTTGGTATTATAATATACAGAATATAGAAGAAAAAGGAGTTATAGTGTCATGAGAGAAGATAATTCAAAAGATAATAAAATAGAGGAGTTGGCAGAAACGCTAGCAGGTGTTGTTGAAGAGGAAACTGCAAAGGAGAGTGTTGAGGAAGAACTCAAACACGAGGAGCAAGCATCGGCGGACGATTTACCTGTAGAGGAATCTTCTGAAGAAGTTGCCGCAGAAGAATTAGAACAACAGGAAACGACCTCGGAAGAGACAACTACAGAGGAATCCGCTGAAAAGGAAGTTCCTGCTGAGGAAACACCTGCCGAGGAAGTGCCGGCAGAAGAGGCTCCTACAGAAGAATCACTTGCCGAGGAACCGAAAAAATCACGCAAGCCTTTGATTATTACGGTAATCGCTGTGGTAGCAGTATTAGGATTGCTAGCAGGCATTTATTTTGGCATGGCAAAAAAATATGAAACATGCTTTGTGCCTGGAACCATTGTGAATGGTACAGATTGTTCAGGTAAGACGGTGGCAGACGTGGAAGCAATGCTGCAAAAGCAAGTGGAAGAATACACCTTGGTCATTACGGGAGTAAATGAATATCGTGAAGAGATTCAGGCGACGGAGATTGGTATTGTTTACAACGGAGAGGGTCTCCTTAAAAATGAATTTAAAAAGCAAAATGGATACATGTGGCCAAAGGGGTTGTTTGAGCAACATGAGATAACAGCAGAGGCTAATTTTGAATACGACAGCACGAAACTAAATGACAGAATTGCGAATCTGAATTGTCTGAAAGAGGAGAATCAAGTTATTGCAGCTGCGGCGACGGTGGTTTATCAGGATGGTCAATTCGTGATACAGGATGAAACGTATGGAACACAGGTGGATGCTACGAAGCTTACAGATACCATTATAGCAAGTGTTTCCGAATTTCAAACAAGTCTGGATTTAACAGAATCAGGTTGTTATATTCAGCCTAGATTTACAAAAGACTCTGAAGAAGTCATTGCGGCAAGGGACGAGATGAATAAGTATCTCACAGCAAATATTACATACAGTTTAGATGGCATTACCGTGAATTTGGATAAGAGTCAGATTTATCAGTGGATTACTGTGGATGAAAACATGACACCTACAATTTCACAAGCCGGAGTCAAAGCATTTGCAAAAACTTTGAATTCAAAGTATGACACACCAAATCGTGGTGGTCAGATTACAACTCCATGGGGAAAGACTGTGCATATGCCTTTGGCTGGTTATGGAAGAACGGTTGGAACGGATTCTGAGATAAATCAACTTATAAAAGAGATAAAAGAGGGGAAAACTGTTACAAGACAACCGATATTCTCAAGAAATGCAACTCCGGAAGGTCAAAATATCTGGGGAGCAACCTATTTAGAAGTTGATATTTCAGAACAACATATGTGGTTTGTTGTGAATGGTCAAGTTGCACTGGATACAATTGTTATTACAGGTAAAAGAGGGGTTAGTGATACGCCTGCAGGAGTGTTCCAAATACTAGAAAAGAAGCAAGATAAAACTTTACGAGGAAGGCCGGGACCGGATGGAAAACCAATTTATGAACAACCGGTGGATTATTGGATGCGTGTGACTTGGAGTGGAATTGGTTTCCATGATGCAGGATATCGTCCAGTATTTACAACAGAAGAGTATTTGACAAACGGATCACATGGATGTATCAACATGCCACCGGCAAAGGCAGCAGAATTATATGCCGCACTTCCAATCGGAACACCGGTAGTCATACATTATTAGAATGAGGATGATATATGTACAAGTTGATTAAACGAGACGGGCTTGCAAAGCGCGGAGAATTTCATACAGTGCATGGTGTGATTCAGACACCTGTCTTTATGAACGTGGGAACAATTGCTGCAATTAAAGGCGCAGTTTCCACGGAAGATTTACAGGGAATCAAAACGCAGGTGCAACTTTCAAACACCTACCATTTGCATGTGAGACCTGGAGATGAAGTGGTAAAAAAACTCGGTGGACTTCACAAGTTTATGGTGTGGGACAAGCCGATACTTACAGATTCGGGTGGATTCCAAGTGTTCTCTCTTGCAGGTCTTCGAAAGATAAAAGAAGAAGGCGTATACTTTAATTCACATATCGATGGACGCAAGATTTTCATGGGACCGGAAGAGAGTATGCAGATTCAGTCAAATCTTGGCTCCACAATTGCGATGGCATTTGACGAGTGTCCATCCAGCGTGGCAAGCAGAAAATACATGGAAGATTCTGTGGCACGTACAACCAGATGGCTTCAGAGATGTAAAGATGAGATGGCAAGACTTAATTCTCTGCCGGATACCATTAATAAGAACCAGATGCTCTTTGGAATTAACCAGGGAGGCATTTACGAGGATATCCGAATTGAACATGCAAAAGAGATTGCAAAAATGGATTTGGACGGGTATGCAGTTGGTGGACTTGCGGTTGGCGAGTCGCATGAAGATATGTACCGTATTTTGGATGCCGTAGTACCTCATTTACCAGTGGAAAAACCAACGTATCTTATGGGGGTCGGAACACCGGCCAATATCCTAGAGGCAGTTGACAGAGGAGTGGATTTCTTTGACTGCGTTTACCCAAGCAGAAACGGAAGACATGGACATGTCTATACAAACCATGGAAAAATCAATCTGTTTAATGCTAAATACGAATTGGACGATTCACCGATTGAAGAGGGATGCCAGTGTCCGGCGTGTCGCACTTACAGTAGAGCATACATCAGACATCTACTCAAGGCAAAGGAAATGCTTGGCATGAGACTCTGTGTACTTCATAATCTGTATTTCTACAACACGATGATGGAAGAAATCCGAGAAGCGATTGAGCAAGGGCGTTACAAAGAATATAAAGCAGAAAAACTCGCTCGAATGTCTGAAAAATAAAAAAACAACTTGAAGAAATGGTATTTATTTAGTATGATACCTTTAGTGTTTAGAATTTAGGAGGAAATAGAAATGATTTTAGCAAGTAATGCACAACCAGCTGGTGGAATGTTAGGAACACTTCTTATCTATGCAGCATTTATCGGACTTTTGTGGTTCTTTATGATGAGACCTCAGAAAAAAGAACAGAAAAGACTTCAGTTAATGTTATCTGAGATGGAAGTTGGAGATACAGTTCTTACAACAAGTGGATTCTACGGAGTAGTAATCGATATCTCAGAAGATGACGTTATCGTTGAATTCGGTAACAACAAGAATTGCCGTATTCCAATGCAGAAAGCAGCAATTACTCAGGTTGAGAAGCCAAGCGCTGAATAATATTGAAGAGAGAATGCAAAAGTGTCACAGAAATGTGGCACTTTTTTTTCCGCACTTTTGTGTGGTAAAGGGTTGAAACATAAGGGGAAATGAGGTATTATTAAGGGTAATTATTCTTAGATAGGAAAGAGGTAGAAACGTATGCAACTGAATATTGGTGTGATACGAGGCGACGGCATCGGACCAGAGATTGTGACAGAGGCAATCAAGGTATTAAATAAGGTAGGAGAGGTCTACGGACATACATATAAATATAATGAATTGTTGATGGGAGGTGCATCGATTGATGTACACGGAATCCCGCTGACAGATGAGACAGTGGCGGTTGCAAAATCGTGTGATGCAGTACTTATGGGTTCCATCGGAGGAGATGCAAAGGTTTCTCCATGGTATAAGTTAGAACCATCCAAGAGACCGGAGGCAGGACTTCTTAAGATTCGTAAAGAACTGAATCTGTTTGCAAACCTAAGGCCTGCAGTTCTCTATGATGAACTCAAAGGTGCATGTCCACTCAAGGAAGAACTGACAGAGGGCGGTTTCGATATGATGATTATGCGTGAGCTCACCGGAGGTCTTTACTTTGGAAACAGAGAGACAAAAGAAGTAGACGGCGTAATGACGGCGAGGGATGAACTTACATATAATGAAAATGAAATCCGCAGAATTGCAATTCGCGCTTTTGACATTGCAATGAAGCGTAATAAAAAGGTCATCAGTGTAGACAAAGCAAATGTACTCGATTCTTCGAGACTTTGGAGAAAGGTAGTAGAAGAGGTTGCAAAAGATTATCCGGAAGTGACCTTAGAGCATATGCTGGTTGACAACTGTGCAATGCAGCTTGTGAAGAATCCAAAACAGTTTGATGTTATCTTAACAGAAAACATGTTTGGTGATATTTTGTCAGATGAGGCAAGTATGATTACCGGATCCATTGGAATGTTGGCATCTGCAAGTCTCAACGATACGAAGTTTGGCCTCTATGAGCCAAGCGGCGGTTCGGCCCCTGATATTGCAGGAAAAGGCATTGCGAATCCGATTGCAACCATTCTCTCGGCGGCAATGATGCTTCGTTATACCTTTGATTTAGATAAGGAAGCAGATGCGATTGAAAATGCAGTGGCAGAAGTATTAAAAGCAGGATACCGCACGATTGATATCATGTCAGAAGGAAAGAAACAAGTAGGAACAGCAGAGATTGGAACGCTCATTGCTGAACAGATTCAATAGAAAGTACGCAGACATTAGGAGGAAATAGATATGAGAAGTGATACAGTAACAAAAGGAATGGC
>JAZNHX010000137.1:0-2322 GCA_045577115.1 Faecalimonas sp.
AAACAATTGATTATTATATGAATTTGCCTTATAAAATGGAAATTGTCCCAGATAAAGAGGAGGGAGGATTTATTGCATCCTTTCCTGATTTGCCTGGATGTATTACTATAGGTGATACGATTGAGGAAACAATTCAAAATATTATTGATGCAAAAAAAGCGTGGTTAGAATCGGAATTAGAGATGGGAGGAGTTATATCAGAGCCAGACGATTTAAAAGAATATTCCGGACAGTTCAAATTACGTCTTCCAAAAAGTCTGCATAAACAACTTGCAGAAAAATCAAAGAGTGAAGGTGTAAGCATGAATCAATATTGTGTATATTTGCTTTCGATGAATGATGCTTTAACTAGGGTGTAGTGAAGGGGCAACTGGTTGGTCCGTCAATAACAATCTAAAGTATAGGTATGGGAAAAGAGGAGAAGAAGAGTGAAGTTTCAACATGTATCAAACGCAGGAATAATCTTTAATGTGGATAAGAAAATAATAGGCATTGACTGCTTGTGCAAAGATTCTTCAAAATTATATCAAGATACACCCCCACAAATCCGTGAGGAATTGAAACCAGATATTCTTATCTTTACGCACGAGCATGAAGATCATTTCTGTGCGGAGTATGTGAAGGAAGCGTGGGAGAGAAATCTGAACTTACAGATTTATTCTACGAAGAAAGTGATAGAGATGTTGCAAGAGACGAATATTCCATTCACCAATCTTCATGAGGTTGGCGAAAGCAATATACTCAATAAGGGTGGACTGAATATTTTGTTTGTGGAGAGCGTTCATGAAGGCGACCAATATGCTGACATCCAAAACCTAACACTTCTTATTAGAATAGAAGACAAACATCTTGTTATCACCGGTGATGCTATGCCATGCAAGGAACTATTTGAAAGAATTGCCGCATGGTCACCTTACATTGATTGGCTCTTTGCACCATTTCCATATGTTGGTCTACGTTCTACACGCAAACTAATGACAGAACACCTTGATATCCAGAACATTTTCGTACTACATCAGCCACGCCCGGAAGCAGATGTACAGAACTGGGTAGCCAATACGAAACGTGTCTGTGAGAGTGCGAGGGATGGCTTGCCACAACCTGTTTTTTCAGAGAAATTATGGATTTATCTGATGTAATTCTATGTTTTTGCATGACCTGAACAAGTCATGGCATATAAATCTGCACAATCTAACATATATATATGCCACAAATCCTTGCTTCACTTGTTCAAATATGCATGATAGCATATAGAATTGTTAGAATTTTGAAAACTATATGCTTCAAGTGGAATATGTCCTTCCAAACCCTAAAAACATAACAGCTATATAGAGACTTTCACAACAATCTAGATGCTCAAATTCAACAATTATAATAAAAGAATTTTTGGGGGCGATATTGTACATAAAAAATATACGGAAGCAGGCAAATATTTCTTGACAAATAGAGTGTAAAGATATACATTTGTTATGAAATGTTATAAAAGTAACAAAATCTAACATTTTATAATAAAGATTTTAAAAACCAATAAAAAGGGAGGAAAAAAACATGGCAGAAGGCGTATTAATGCCAAAGGCTGGTATCACCGTTGAAGAATGTGTGATTACCGAATGGTTGAAGAAACCAGGCGACCAAGTTGCAGTAGGCGATATTCTTTTCACCTACGAAACAGACAAAGCAACATTTGAGTGCGAGTCTACAGCAGCAGGAACATTACTCGAAATCTTCTATAATGATGGAGATGAAGTTCCAGTATTAGTAAATGTATGTGCAATCGGAAATCCAGGTGATGATGTATCTGCACTTAAGGGAGGCGAAGCAGCGGCTCCAGCAGCAGAGGCAGCACCTGTAGCGGAAGCAGCACCTGCACCGGCTGCAGCTCCAGCAGCACCGACAGGTCCTGTAGCACAGGGTGTATTGATGCCAAAGGCTGGTATCACAGTAGAAGAATGTATCATCACAGAGTGGGTGAAAAAAGTAGGTGACCAAGTTGCAGTAGGTGACATCCTCTTTACATATGAAACAGACAAAGCAACATTTGAATGCGAGTCTACAGCAGCAGGAACACTTCTTGAAATCTTCTATAATGATGGAGATGAAGTTCCAGTATTAGTAAATGTATGTGCAATCGGTAATCCGGGAGACAGTACAGTAGGATTAAAATCAGGAGAAGAAGCACCTGCAGCAGCACCGGCAGAAGCAGCTCCAGCAGCAAGTGCAGCACCAGTAGCGGCAGCAGCACCAGTGGCAGCGGTAGCAGCTAATCCAGATGCAAAAGTATCTCCAAGAGCAAAAATGATTGCAGAGACACTTGGTGTAGAC
>JAZNHX010000138.1:0-2051 GCA_045577115.1 Faecalimonas sp.
AATTATTAGATAAAACAAGAAAAATCAATCGATTACTGCATAATAATAATTCCAGCAAAGTAGTATTTAATGATATTTGTGATGTACTTACAGATATTTTGGATTCTAACGTGCTTGTGGTCAGTAAAAAAGGAAAAGTGCTCGGTGTCGGTCAATGCTCTGGTGTGGAACTGATTCAGGAATTGATTGAAAATAAGGTTGGAAAACATGTAGATGCGATGTTGAATGAAAGAATGCTCAGCGTTTTGTCTACAAAAGAGAATGTGAATCTTCAGACACTCGGATTCTCTCCAGATATGGTGAAAGGCTATCAGGCCATTGTGACACCAATTGATATTGCAGGGGAAAGACTTGGCACATTGTTTATCTACAAGAAGGATGCGGCATATGAGATTGACGATATTATTCTCAGTGAGTATGGGACAACGGTTGTTGGTCTTGAGATGCTTCGCTCTGTCAACGAAGAGAATGCAGAAGAGATTCGCAAGGAGCAGATCGTGCAGTCTGCCATCAGTACTTTGTCATTTTCAGAGTTAGAAGCCATCATTCATATTTTTGATGAGTTAGAAGGAAGCGAAGGAATTTTGGTTGCAAGTAAAATTGCTGACCGTGTGGGTATCACACGCTCTGTGATTGTAAATGCTCTTCGCAAGTTTGAAAGTGCCGGAGTGATTGAATCGCGTTCATCCGGTATGAAAGGTACTTATATAAAAGTAGTCAATGATTTTGTTTTTGATGAGCTTACTGCCATCAAGAAACGCAGATCAGAATAACAAAAGAGAAGGGAGTCAGTTCGCTGATTCCCTTTTGTTACAGACAGGGGGAGCAGACATGAGAAAGGGAGATATTGCTGTATTGCATATGAGAAAAACACTCCGGGCGGGAGCAATATTGGACGAGAGTGTATATTCAAGTGTGGTATTGGAATATGATAGTAAAAAGGAATGTATTTATCTTCGACTGGAGACAGGAAAACTTACCGATTTATCGTTGGATGCCATCTATGAATGCAAGATAAGAACGGAAAAAGAAGAACTGAGCTGTACCGGTCGAATCAGAGAGCGATATCGGGGAGCATCTGGAAAAACATTTACATTAGACATAGAAAATGGATTTTATAAAATAAATCTAAAGTAGGTTGACAAACATAAGTCATAGTGATATTTTATTACTAGAGTAAATTTAGCACTCGAACAAAACGAGTGCTAATAAAATGTATAGAATTAAGGAGGCATCGTTATGAAATTAGTACCATTAGGAGACAGAGTTGTTTTAAAACAGGTTGCAGCTGAAGAGACAACAAAATCAGGAATCGTACTTCCTGGACAGACAAAGGAAAAACCGCAACAAGCAGAGGTTGTAGCAGTTGGACCGGGAGGAATGGTTGATGGAAAAGAAGTGACTATGCTCGTATCAGTAGGCGACACAGTTATTTACTCAAAATATGCAGGAACAGAAGTAGAACTTGACGGTGAAGAATACCTTGTTGTAAAACAGAACGATATCTTAGCAATTGTAAAATGATTTTAACTGTTCAGAGCCAAGCAAAATTTTATAAAACAGACGTAAAATGCTTGCGTTTTTAAGGATGTTTTTAAAATTTTATTTGGCGGATACGCCACACTGAGGAAACACAATGTGTTTTCGAGGTTGGGTCTGAATAGTTAAAAAAATTATATAAGAATTAGGAGGCATATAATATGGCAAAAGAAATCAAATATGGCGCAGAAGCCAGAGAAGCGTTGGAAGCCGGCGTTAATAAATTGGCGAACACGGTAAGAGTAACAATCGGACCAAAAGGAAGAAATGTTGTACTTGACAAACAGTTTGGTGCACCACTTATTACAAACGATGGTGTGACGATTGCAAAAGAGATCGAATTGGAGGATGCTTTCGAAAACATGGGGGCACAGCTCATTCGTGAAGTTGCAGCTAAGACAAACGATGTTGCAGGTGATGGAACTACTACAGCGACAGTTCTGGCACAGGCAATGGTTCAGGAAGGTATGAAGAATCTTGCAGCAGGCGCTAACTCAATCGTACTTCGCAAG
>JAZNHX010000139.1:0-2310 GCA_045577115.1 Faecalimonas sp.
CACTATCGACACACTGGTGACCCTAACTGCCCTTGCGGTAATTTGGTGTATGGGGCTTATGTAAGAACAGATAATCCGCGTTAATCAGTTCGACAAATTCCAATTTGTTTAACACGATAATCTGCCGAAAGGCTTGATTATAAATATTATATTTTAAGGAGATTGCTGTTTGAGAAAAAACAACACTTTGGAGATTGTGGCATAACCGGGAGGTTATTAAAATCAGTCAAATTGTAACCTCCCAGTATTGCAGCCAACAATCATCAGGAGGAAAAATTAATGAATAAAAATGACTATATCATTCGTTTAGAAAGAAAAGAAGAATACAGAGAAGTTGAAACACTTGTAAGAGAAGCCTTTTGGAATGTGTATCGGCCAGGGTGCTTAGAACACTATGTGCTGAATCAATTAAGAGATGATGACGCATTTGTACCAGAACTCGATTTTGTAATGGAAAAGGATGGAAAGTTGATTGGGCAAAATATGTTTATGCGTGCGACTATCAAAGCAGATGATGGTCGAGATATACCAATTATGACAATGGGTCCAATCTGCATTACGCCAGAGTTGAAGCGAAAAGGATATGGAAAGAAGTTGTTGGATTCTTCTTTGGAAAAAGCAGCAGAACTAGGATGCGGTGCATTGTGCTTTGAGGGGGATATCAACTTCTATGGAAAAAGTGGATTCACATTTGCAAGTGAGTTTGGTATTCGTTATCATGGTTTGCCGGAAGGTGCGGATGCATCGTTCTTTCTTTGCAAGGAATTAATTCCGGGATATTTAAACGGTGTGACAGGGGTGTATGCGCCACCGCAAGGGTATTTTGTGAATGAAGAAGAGGCGGAAGAATTTGATAAGGAATTTTCTTATAAAGAGAAATTGAAACTTCCAGGACAACTTTTCTAAGTAAACGATGAAATGCAGTGTTCTCGTGCGTGATACGAATCGTGTCGCGCATGTGACACTGCGTTTCTTTATGTTTATGATGTCTTTTGCTATTTTTGAATTAGCCAATGTGCAAAATTTAAAAGCGAAAGGATTATGAACAATGAAAGAAAATGGGAAAAGATTATTATGTATAGGATGCGTGTTCAACATAGTATTTATTATTTGGACCTTGTTGATACAGAGGGTGGACGTAAGGCCGCTTGGAGTAAGAGGAACGAATATAGGTTTTGCAACGATTAACTGTTGGTTTCACAAATTAACAGGTGTGCATATGAAAATCTATACTATCACAGATTGGTTGGGACTTGTTCCAATTTTTATTTGCGTCATATTCGGTGTAATTGGATTTGTTCAATGGATTAAAAGAAGAAGTATTCATAAAGTGGACTACGATATTATTCTGTTGGGGATATATTACATTCTAGTGATATTTGGGTATCTTATTTTTGAGATGATACCTATTAATTACAGACCGATACTCATTGAAGGATCTTTAGAGGCATCTTATCCATCATCGACTACGCTTCTCGTACTTTGTGTAATGCCAACACTTATGGAACAGGTGAATCGCAGGATAGAAAATGCAATTATCAAAGGAATTGTAAGAGTTCTTGTTATTTGCTTTTCTCTATTTATGGTACTAGGAAGGCTAATTTCCGGTGTTCATTGGTTGACAGATATTGTGGGCTCCATTATGCTCAGTATGGGATTATTTTGTATCTATAAAGCGGTTGTATATTATGTTATAAAGAGAAAGTGAAATAGGAGATTCAGTCATGGAATTTCATGAAAAACTACAAGAACTACGAAAAGGCAGGGGGCTGACACAGGAAGAATTAGCAGATGCGTTATATGTATCCAGAACGGCTATTTCAAAATGGGAGTCAGGCAGAGGATACCCAAGTATTGATTCATTAAAGGAAATATCGAATTACTTTTCTGTGACAATTGATGATTTATTATCGAGTGAAAAATTACTCTCTATTGCAGAAAAGGAAAATAAAGCAAATCTACGAAGCGTGTGTGATTTATTATTTGGATTATTGGATATATGTTCCTTTATTTTAATCATCTTACCGCTTTATCCGAATAAGGTAAACGGATTTGTTGAGACAGTAAATTTATTTGCATATACACAGATGGCATCCCTGAATCGCTTACTATATTGGGTTATGTTTATTTCTCTTGTTGTAGCAGGACTCATTAAATTGCTATTGACAAAGTTTAAAATCGAAAGGTGTAGCAATACTGTCACGGGTGCATCAATGATACTTAGTATTTTGACTGTATTATTTATGGCAATGACAAGAGAAGCATACGCAGAAGTGGTTGTATTTATACTGTTAGTAATGAAAGGATTAT
>JAZNHX010000140.1:0-16825 GCA_045577115.1 Faecalimonas sp.
AGGGAGGAAGATACCATGATTAAATTTGTAGAAAAGAAGAGAACGGCTTGGTTTGCAATGCCACTATATTTTACGACATACACCATTACAGAGGAAATGATGAATATCAAAAAGGGATTCTTCAAAATTACAGAGAATGACTGTTATCTGTATAAGATTCAGGATGTTTCTATGACCAGAACTTTGATAGAGCGTATGTTCAAACTCAGTACAATTATATGTCATACGGGAGACACAACAGATCCGGTGATTGAACTTGTACACATTAGGAACGGAAGTGCCATTAAAGAGTTTTTATTGCAGGCATCTGACGAACAGAGAATGAAACGCCGTACTATAAACACATTGAACATTAATGCTGAAGATTTAGATGCAATGGATGAATAGCTACTGGTATGTTTGTCCACTAGTGAGGCATCCTCTTTGGAGTGGGTGCTCTCTTTATAATGGACGAGGGTGACACTACAAAAGAACTAGCGAGTTCATTTACGAGGAAAATTTATTATGGAAAGTTCAATTATTTTTATGATTTTGTTACAGATAATACTGATTGCATGCAATGCGGTGTTTGCGTGTGCAGAGATTGCGGTTATTTCAATGAAAGATACCAAAATTGCTAAGATGGTAGCTGACGGTGATAAGCGTGCAATGCGTCTTGCAAGATTAACAAACCAACCAGCAAGGTTTTTAGCTACCATACAAGTAGCAATAACATTATCTGGTTTTTTGGGTAGTGCGTTTGCGGCAGAAAATTTTTCTGGTGTAATAGTGGACTGGTTGCTCGGATTAGGTGTACCGATATCTGCTGAGGTGCTTGACTCAATTGCTGTTGTTTTTATCACAATTGTTTTGTCTTATTTTACACTTGTATTCGGCGAGCTTGTGCCAAAACAGGTTGCCATGCGAAAAGCAGAACCGCTGGCACTTGGAATGTCCGGATTAATCAGTACCATCGCAAAAGTGTTTGCACCATTGGTTAGTTTTCTGACTGTATCAACAAATGGCGTTTTACGTTTAATGGGGATTGATCCTAACGCCGAAGATGATGAAGTAAGCGAAGAAGAAATTCGTATGATGGTTGACGTGGGAAGCGAAAAGGGTACAATAGACCACGAAGAGAGAGAGTTTATTCAGAATGTATTCGAATTCGATGATCTTAGTGCAGAAGAATTAGTGACCCATAGAACAGATGTAGATATGCTTGACATGGATGATTCGATGGAAGTCTGGAAAGAGATAATTTATAATTCCAGACATACACTGTACCCAATATGTGATGGTTCTGCTGATAAAATCGTAGGTATCTTAAATGCAAAAGATTATCTTCGTCTAGAAGACAAGAGCAGAGAAACTGTGATGGATCAAGCAGTGAGCCCTGCCTATTTTGTGCCGGATACGGTGAAAGCAGATGTATTGTTCCGTAATATGAAGAAAAACAGGCATACACTTGCAGTTGTGTTGGATGAATATGGCGGAATGACAGGTATCATCACCATCAACGACTTGGTAGAGCAACTAGTCGGAGATTTGGGTGGCGATGATGAAGCGGAGGATATAAAGCAGATTGAACGAATTGGTGAGAAAATGTGGAAAGTGCATGGAAGTACACCGTTAGATGAATTGTCGGATGAAATCGGCATCGCATTACCTACAGAGGATTATGACACTTTTAACGGACTGATTTTTAACGCGTTAGAAAGTATTCCGGATGACGGTACAGATATAGAAGTCGAAGTTGCAGGTTTGAAGGTAAAGGTAACGGATATCAAAGAGCACCAGGTGGAAACGGCGGTTGTCTGTTTATGCGAAGAAGAGGAAAACATATTAAAAGAAACAGAAGGAATTGGAATAAAATGAAAAAATCCCGATTTACCATAACAACTACACATTATATTTTATTCAGTTTTTTGATAGTCATTTTAGTTGGGAGTGTATTATTAACCTTGCCAATCAGCTCGGCCAGTGGACAGGCAATACCATTTGTCGATGCACTGTTTACAGCTACGACTGCTACGTGCGTAACCGGACTTGTAGTAGTGCCAACGATATCTACATGGAGTTTGTTCGGACAAATCGTTATCTTAATCTTGATACAAATAGGTGGTCTGGGTATCATCACAATTATGGCGAGTATCACTGTGTTTCTGAATAAAAAAATGGGATTAGGCGACAGAGTTCTTTTGCAGGATGCTTTTAACCTGAACACCTTATCAGGGTTAGATATGTTTGTGAAAAAAGTAATCAAGGGAACCTTTTTAATAGAAGGAATTGGAGCCTGCCTTTACATGTTGGTGTTTGTTCCAAAGTTTGGGCTGAAAGGTATATGGGTATCAATCTTTACATCCATATCAGCTTTCTGCAATGCGGGAATTGATATTCTTGCAGAAAACAGTTTGTGTGATTATGCATTGAATCCAATTATTAATATCACAACCTGTCTGCTTATTATCCTTGGTGGACTAGGCTATATTGTTTGGTGGGATGTAATGCGTGTAGGGAAAGAAAAGCGCACGAAAAAAGTTCGGTTTTGGAGAAACCTTACTTTGCATAGCAAGATTGTAATTGCCACGACGACTGTACTTATCATTGTCGGGGGTATTTTGATTTTATTATTTGAGTACAACAATCCAAATACGATAGGCGGATTCTCATTTGCAGAAAAGATAGAAGTTGCCATGTTTCAGTCAATTACGACAAGAACAGCAGGTTTTGCAACGGTACCGCAGGAAAATCTCACTAACGCATCAGCGATTGTTTGTTTACTGTTGATGTTCATTGGTGGCTCACCGGTTGGCACGGCAGGTGGCATTAAAACGGTAACATTTGCTGTTGTCATTGCATCAGCATTAGCTACCATTCGAAATCAAAAGGATGTAAATTTCTTTGAAAGACGAATAACGAAAGAAGTCGTGAGTAAGGCAACGGCAGTAGTTTGTATGTCTTTTGCAATTATGTTTGTTTCGACTATATTGCTTTCAGCAGTGACAAATGCAGATGCATTAGATATTTTATATGAAACTGTGAGTGCGACCGCTACAGTAGGTCTCACGCGGAATCTTACTCCGTTTTTAAACATTTATGGAAAGCTGATTATCATAGCAACTATGTATTTAGGGCGTGTTGGTCCGATTTCTCTTGCCATTGCTTTTAACTTCAAGAGAGAAAAGAAGAATATCATTAAACATCCAACAGAAGAAATCAGCGTAGGATAGTCCCTGTTGTGAAAGAAGGAGGAAAATATGAGTATGAATCGAACATATGCGGTTTTGGGTCTTGGAAGATACGGAAGAGCCGTAGCGGAAGAACTAGTGAAAAACGGTGCAGAAGTCATCGCAATAGATGAGAATGAAGAATATGTAAATGATGCCAGCGCAGACATTCCTATTTGTAAATGTGCGGATATTACAGACTCGGAAGTTGTTGAAAAGTTAGGCATTGCAAATGTGGATGTGGTAATTGTTGCAATGGCAAGTAATCTGGAAGCAAGTGTCATGGCGGTTACTTTGTGTAAGGAAGTGGGCGTGCCAACGGTTATTGCCAAATGCTCTAACGAACTTCATCAGAAGATTCTAAGTCGTGTGGGTGCAGACCGAGTTGTATTTCCAGAAAAGGAATCAGGAACGAGACTTGCGAAAAACATTTTGAGTTCCGGATTTGCAGATTTGATTGAACTATCGGAAGATATCTCTATGGTGGAACTGGATGTTAAAACTGATTGGGAAGGCAAAACATTGTTACAGTTAGATTTGCGTAAAAAATATTCTATGAATGTGGTAGCGATTCGCAAGGGTGAAGAGGTTGTTACAGATATTGACCCACAGATGCCATTAGAAAAAGAGATGAAACTGATTGTCATTGCGAAAGTTGAGAAGTTAAATAAGTTCAAATGATGTAACTTGACTTTTTGACAGAACAGGAGTTACACAGGATGAAGAAAAAAAGATATGGTAAACTTGCACTTTTCTTGACAGCGATGCTTTGGGGTACAACATTTGCAATTGGTAAGATAGCAACAGAAGTGTTCTCAGCTTCTTTTGTGATTGCGCTGCGTTTTACCGTTGCGAGTATTGCGTTAATGATTGTGGCAGCGCCACTTTACAAACTACTGAATAAAAAATATTGGGTTGATGGAATCTGGATGGGAATCACCCTTTTCATAAGTTATATTTTGCAAGTGGAAGGACTTGCCGGGGACACTTCTCCGGGGAAAAGTGCATTCCTTTGTACCACATACTGTGTAATGGTTCCGTTTTTACATTGGTTTGCTACGAAAAAGAGACCGCAAATTCTGCATGTTTTATGTGTGTTTATTTGTCTCTTTGGCATTGGGATTTTATCTTTGCAAGGTGGATTCGAAATGTCATCCGGAGATATTTTGACTGTGTTAAGTGGAGTTCCATGTGCTGTTAATATAGTGATATCATCTATTGTGTGTCAAAATAAGAATCCACTTCTTCTGACAACGATTGAACTTGGAGTAGTTGCTGTGTTGGCGTGGATATTTGTTGTATTTACAGATACATTTCCAAGTCGATTTCCAGTAAATACAGTCGGTGGAATTGTCTATCTGGGACTGGTGGCAACAGCCCTTTGCCTGTTCCTTCAAAGTTATGGGCTAAAATATGCAGAAGCTTCGATTGGTGGCATGATTCTGAGTTTGGAATCAGTATTTGGAGTGTTGTTTTCTATTGTTATTTATCATGAAACAATAACATTGCGAATGCTTATTGGATTTGCCGTGATTTTTATTGCAATCCTTTTATCACAATTAGAACTAAAAGAGAAAAGAGACATATCTTGAACGTAATCAGATAGGTCTCTTTTCATAATCACTTATTCTATATCCTCAACTTTTTTCTCAAGTGGTGTTTCTAACACAGCAGGATTACGCATGACTTTTCGGAAATCACGCAATGCCAAAGCATAATACAAACCATCGCAGAATCGTTCGTCAGAAACAAGGCTGAATCCCATATGTTTTTCAATGACAACCTCATCCTTGTATGCAACAGGGATGTTTTTTTCTTTTCCCATTGCGAAGAACAGACCGTTGGTGCCGAATTCACAAGTGTGATGGTACACATGATTAATTCCAAGCGATTTCAAATTCGTTATGTAAAATGAAGTGTGAAATGGGCTAAATTCAATAATCGATTTTGGAAGCATATCGTGTCGATCCATCCACATAAGTACCGAAGCAACAATGTTCAATACACCACTTGGTATTGCAGTGAAGAAACGAACCATTTTATCTGTACTGTTTTCTTCCTGGCGAAGAATTGTTTCCTTGCGAATTGCTTCGTTAATAGTCTCGGCAATTTCCAGAATCGTTTCTGTACCTTCAAAGCATAATTTAATTGTAGTGTCCGGGCAATCAACGTGAAGTTCAGGATGAATCGTAAAACTCACCCAAATCTTTGGTCTAGCATAGATTTTACCATTCATTACAAAACGGTTGAGTCTTGGCCATTTTGCCAACATACGAACGGCTCCTGCAATAAAGATATGCATATACCCAAGTTTGATTCCTTGTTCCTCTTTTTCTTTAATGTATTTATCCCACGATTCGCAATTGAAAGTGTCTTCATACATATTCATAGAATCGTATCGCTTTTTCATCAAAAATCCTGTAATAAGTTGCATTGGATCAACAGTGCGAAGTCTGCGTCCATCCGGTCTTTTGCCAAACATAAGTAGTTCCTCCTGCATAATAATATTAGAAAATGATTATAAATATTTTATATTTTTTAAATAATTTCTTTTGATTCACATGCTATTATTGTACATAAATCGAGTGAAATTGACAAGTTTTTCATAAAATTTAAGAAATTGGGAGCAGAAGTGATGGATACGAAAAAGACATCCGTGTTATTTAAAGTTATTAAAACAACCATACGATTGTTCTACGGGAAGATGGAAATAAAAGGCATTGAGAATTTGCCAGAGGAGAATGCAATTATCGTTGCAAACCATTCACAGATGAATGGACCTATAGCAGGAGAACTGTTTATGCCGGATAATTGCTATATTTGGTGTGCCGGACAAATGATGGATTTTAAAGAAGTTCCACAGTATGCATTTTCTGACTTTTGGTCGCAAAAACCAAAGTGGACACATCCTTTTTACAAAGTATTATCTTGTTTGATTGCACCATTTGCTGTTTGCATTTTTAATAATGCAAGAACAATAGCGGTCTATCGAGATATGCGCATTATGTCCACTTTCAAAGAAACGATAAAGAAACTGCAGGACAAGAAAAATATTTTGATATTCCCGGAAAAAGATGAGAAATATAATAACATATTATATCAATTCCAAGAAAATTTTGTGGAGGTAGCAAAACTCTATCACAAAAAGACAGGAATAGAACTAACTTTTGTGCCATTATATATTGCTCCGAAATTAAAAACAATGTATATTGGAAAAGGAATATGTTTTAACAGTGAAAATAGCATAGAAGAAGAGCGAACCAGAATCTGTGCATATCTCTCAGAGGAAATCACGAAGATTGCCCGTGATTTACCGGAGCATACTGTGGTTCCATATCGCAACATTCCGAAGAAATATTACTTAACGAACAAAGACATTACGGAGGTGCCGAAGAAATGAGAAAACCGGTAGTTGATTATCGAGCATTTCGATTTTCAAAGATAAGAGAGCCACAATATAGACATTTGCTGTATTTGTTTGGGTGGGTTGGTTATTTCATTCTATATTTTTTGACAGAGAATTTGATTCCATATGAAAAGTGTTACCCGGTTCATTGTTGGCTGGATGATGTGATTCCGTTCTGTGAATATTTCGTCATTCCATATGTAGGTTGGTACTTATTGATTGTTGGATCACTTATTTATTTTGCGCTATACAATACGGACAACTTTAAGAATATGAGTAAATACATAATCATCACACAGATTGTTGCAATGATTATATATATTGCCTTTCCAAGTCGTCAGGATTTGAGACCGGAAGTGTTTGTTCGAGATAACATTTTTACAGATATTGTTGGACTTCTGTACGCAGCGGATACATGTACCGGAGTATGTCCATCCTTGCATGTGGCGTATTCAGTTGGAATTGCATCAACTTGGCTTCGAGAAAAGTCGGCATCCAAGTTGTGTAAGACGTTTATTGTCACGTTTTGCTTTTTCGTCTGTATATCGGTAGCGTTTGTGAAACAACATTCGGTAGTCGATATTTTTGCAGCAATTCCGGTGTGCATGCTGGCTGAGTATATTACATTTATTAGACCCCAAATGATAGGAGTTAAACATGGAAAAGAGTAACAAAAGAGATGTTTTATATTTGAATCTTGCAGTTATGATGTTTGGAATAGCAGGCGTCATAGGGCAGTATGTTGAATTGCCTTCTGTAATGGTTGCACTCGGCAGAGTCATCTGTTCATCCATCATTCTTCTGGCAATCGCTCTTGTGAAGAAAGAATCATTAAAACTGGAGAGCAAGAAGGACTATGTACTGATTATATTTGCGGGTGCTGTACTTGCGCTTCATTGGACATCCTTTTTTCAGTCTATCCAAGTGTCATCCGTTGCAATCGGAACAATCACATTTTCTACGTTCCCGTTGTTTTTGACTTTTTTAGAACCGCTTATTTACCGTGAGAAGCTTTCCGTGCGAAGTATTGTCAGTGCAATCATCCTGCTTATTGGCGTTATCATAACAATCCCGGAGTTTTCTATGGAAAATCAAGTAACAATCGGAATTGCGTGGGGCATGTTAAGCAGTCTTACATATGCAATTATCACATTAGCGAACAGATACTTTTCCGGTAAATATCAAGGAAGAATTGTCAGTCTGTATGAGCAGGGGACAGCGGCTGTTGTTCTTTTGCCAGCATTGTTCTTTATAAAAGCAACATGGAGAACGCAAGATATTATTGGAGTTGCACTTATTGGATGTATTTGTACGGCGTTTGCTTATTCGCTCTACATTTCGGCACAAAAGAAAGTAAAGGCGCAGACGGCAGGACTGATTTCAGGAATGGAGACAGTGTATGGAATATTGTATGCATTTATCTTGCTTAGTGAAGTTCCGACAGTGCGAGAGATTATTGGTGGTGTGGTGATACTGAGTGTAGGCTTGTATTCATCACTGAAACCGGATAGAAAATAAAAAAGCACTTGATTTTTATGGAAAAGAGTGCTATTATAATAACAACGTAATAATTGTCGACAGAAAAGTGAACCGAAAGGTTCACTTTTCTTCATGTCAAACCAAAAGGAGGCTTTTGATGTCTAAAAGAGAACAATATGAACAACAAACAGAAGAGCTCTTACTTCCAATCATTGAACGTCATGGTTTTGAATTGGTGGATGTAGAGTATGTAAAGGAAGCAGGAACATGGTACCTCAGGGCTTATATTGATAAGCCGGGCGGAATTACCGTAGATGATTGTGAAGTAGTCAGCCGTGCTTTTTCAGATATTTTGGATGAAAAGGATTACATTGAAGATACTTATATCTTTGAAGTGAGTTCTCCGGGACTTGGAAGACCACTGAAAAAAGAAAAAGACTTCGCAAGAAGCATTGGAGAGGAAGTCGAGATTCGCACTTATCGCGCCATCGACAGACAAAAAGAATTTATTGGTATTCTTGTGGAATACGATAAAGATACAGTAACTATTGAATATGAAGACGAGACAACACAAAAGTTTGAAAGAAATGATACCGCGTTGATTCGTTTGGCATTACATTTTTAATTTAGGAGGAAATCAAAAAAATGAACACAGAATTACTGGAAGCTTTGACAATTCTCGAAAAAGAGAAAGAAATCAGCAAAGAAACAATGTTGGAGGCAATTGAGAATTCATTAATCAATGCATGTAAGAATCACTTTGGTAAAGCTGATAACGTAAAAGTTATTATGAATCATGAGACATGTGAATATTCTTTATATGCAGAGAAAACAGTTGTGGAAACTGTAGAAGATGATGTGATGGAAATCAGTCTTGCAGATGCTAAGATGAGAGATTCTAAATTCGAACTTGGTGATATCGTTCAGATTCCAATCGAGTCCAAATCTTTCGGACGTATTGCAACTCAAAATGCAAAGAACTTGATTCTTCAGAAGATTCGTGAAGAAGAAAGAAAGGTTGTATATGACCAATACTTCGAAAAAGAGAAGGATATCGTGACAGGTATCGTACAACGTTACGTTGGAAAAAATATAAGCATCAACCTTGGTAAAGCAGATGCAATGCTTACAGAAAATGAACAGGTAAAAGGTGAAGTGTTCAAACCAACAGAGCGTATCAAACTCTATGTGGTTGAAGTAAAGAATACAACAAAAGGACCTAAGATTTTAGTATCTCGTACACATCCGGAGCTTGTAAAACGTTTATTTGAATCAGAAGTGACAGAGGTTAGAGAAGGTATTGTTGAGATTAAGAGTGTGTCAAGAGAAGCGGGTTCTCGTACAAAGATTGCTGTATGGTCAAACGATCCTGATGTAGATCCAGTAGGAGCATGTGTAGGTATGAACGGTGCCAGAGTAAATGCAATCGTAAGCGAACTTCGCGGAGAAAAGATTGACATCATTAACTGGGATGAAAACCCTGCTTATCTTATCGAAAATGCACTTAGTCCTGCAAAAGTAATCTCTGTTGCAGCTGACCCGGATGACAAGACAGCAAGCGTAATTGTTCCAGATTATCAATTGTCACTCGCAATTGGTAAAGAAGGTCAGAATGCTAGATTGGCAGCAAGACTCACAGGATACAAGATTGACATCAAGAGCGAGACACAGGCAATCGAATCAGGAGAACTTCCTGCAAACTGGATGGAATTAGCGGAAAGCTACGAAGAAGAAATGTATTACGATGAAGAAATATAGTCAGGAAGTGATTCAGTGAGTGTAAATAAAAAAGTACCTATGCGCAAATGCGTGGGATGCCAGGAAATGAAGAGTAAGAAAGAAATGATACGTGTTTTGAAAACTTCTGAGGAAGAGTTTGTGTTGGATGCAACCGGCAAGAAAAACGGTCGTGGTGCGTATATCTGTCCTTCCAAAGAATGCTTTGCAAAGGCAGTGAAGAGCAAAGGGTTAGAGCGTTCCTTCAAACACTCCATACCGAAAGAGGTTTATGAAAAATTAGAAAAGGAGCTCGATGCAATTGAAACTGAGTAAAGCATTATCCTTAGTTAGTCTGGCGATGAAAGCCGGAAAGATTGCAAGTGGTGAGTTTTGCACGGAGAAGGAAGTAAAGACCGGCTTGGCGGCACTTGTAATTGTGGCAGACGATGCGTCAGATAATACGAAAAAGAAATTTCAAAACATGTGTGAATTCTATGAAGTGCCAATCTATTTTTATGGAGATAAAGATACCTTGGGGCATGCAATGGGAAAAGAGTTCCGAGCGAGCTTAGCGGTGACGGACCCGGGATTCGCAAAGGGAATTGCAAAACATATAGAAGCAGAACAAAATACGATTGCATAGAGGAGGTAGTGAATATATGACAAAAATGCGAGTACATGAATTAGCAAAATCATTAGATAAATCAAGTAAAGAAATTATTGAGTTTTTAAGAAGTCAAAACGTGGCTGTAGCAAGTCATGCAAGTTCGCTTGATGACGAACATGTAGAGATGGTTAAGGCAAAATTTGCACCGACAGCAAAAAAGGAAGTGCCAAAGGCTGAGACCCCTACAAAAACGGAAGCACCTGTAAATGCTGAGGAAGCACCGGCAGAACCGCCAAAGAAAAAGAATATTGTTCAGGTGTTTAGACCACAGAACAGCCGTCAGGCAGGGAATCGTTCTGGACAGGGACGCCCGAATGGAAACAGACCGGGGCAGGGTCGTCCGGACCAAAGACGTAATGACCAGAGACGTTCATACGGTCAAGATAGCGATGGACTCCGTCAAGGATTTTCTTATGGTCAACAGGTCAAACCAAACAGACCGAATCCGAACGCGCAGAGGCCGGTAACGCCAGCACAGAAACCAGTAGCACCGGTGGCAGAGAAGCCTGTAGCACCAGTAGTGGAGAATCAGGTAACACCAGTCGTAGAAAAACCTACAACACCTGTAGTGGAGAAGGTGGCCACACCAGTAGCAGAACGTCCGGCAAAACCGGAGCGTAGTGACAGACAAGAACGCGGAGACAGACCTGCACGACGTGATGACAGAAGAGATGACCGTCGTGATGACAGAAGAGATGACCGCCGTGATGACAGACGCGACGACAGACGTGACGATAAAAGAAATGATCGACGCGATGACAGAAGAGATGACAGACGTGACGATAGAAGAAATGATCGTCGTAACGACAGACGTGATGACAGAATGTCGATTCCTGCACCGATGGGAGAACAAAAACCACAGCGCAAGAATCAAAAAGATAATTACAAGAAAAAAGATAAAGACTATCGCATGGACGAACAGGAAGATGGCGTAAGAGGTGGCAAGAACAGAAAGAACCAGAAAAATGTTCCGCTTCAGCAAAAACCACAGGCAAAACCTGTTCAAAAAGAAGAAGAAAAGATTAAGATGATCACAATTCCTGAAATGCTTACCATTAAGGAGTTGGCTGACCATATGAAGATTCAGTCATCAGTCATCGTTAAGAAACTTTTCATGCAAGGTAAAATCGTAACCTTGAATCAAGAAATCGATTTTGAAACAGCGGAAGAGATTGCAATGGAATTTGAAATCCTCTGTGAAAAAGAAGTAGTTGTCGATGTCATCGAAGAACTTCTTAAGGAGGAAGAAGAAGACGAGAGCAAGATGAAGAAACGCCCACCAGTTGTCTGTGTTATGGGTCACGTCGACCATGGTAAAACATCTCTTCTTGATGCTATCCGTAACACAAGCGTAACATCAGGAGAAGCAGGTGGTATCACACAACACATCGGTGCATATGTTGCAAAGGTAAATGGTGAGAAAATCACATTCCTTGATACTCCTGGCCATGAAGCATTTACAGCTATGCGTATGCGTGGTGCGAACTCAACTGATATCGCAATCCTTGTTGTAGCAGCTGACGACGGTGTAAAACCACAGACTGTTGAAGCAATCAGCCATGCGAAAGCGGCAGGTATTGAAATCGTAGTTGCAGTCAATAAAATTGATAAACCAACAGCAAATATTGAGCGTGTAAAACAAGAATTGACAGAATATGAATTAATCGCAGAAGATTGGGGCGGAAGCACGATTTTCGTACCTGTATCAGCAAAGACAGGCGAAGGTATTGAAGACTTAATGGAAATGATTCTTCTAACGGCAGAAGTATTAGAACTCAAGTCAAATCCAAACCGTCATGCAAGAGGTCTTGTTATCGAGGCAGAACTTGATAAAGGTAAAGGTCCTGTGGCAACTGTACTTGTTCAAAAAGGAACACTTCGTGTAGGTGATCCGATTGCAGCAGGTGCTGCATGTGGTAAGGTTCGTGCAATGATTGACGACAAGGGAAGACGTGTAAAAGAAGCGGGTCCATCTACACCGGTAGAGATTCTCGGTCTGAACGATGTTCCGAATGCAGGTGAAGTATTTGTAGGATGCGATACAGAAAAAGAAGCAAGAAGTTTCGCGGATACATTTATTGCACAGAATAAGGTTAAACTTATTGATGATACGAAGTCAAAAATGTCTCTGGATGACCTGTTCAACCAGATTCAGGCAGGTAATGTAAAAGAACTCAACATTATTGTAAAAGCTGACGTTCAAGGTTCTGTAGAAGCTGTAAAACAGAGCTTGGTGAAACTTTCTAACGAAGAAGTCGCAGTCAAAGTGATCCATGGTGGTGTTGGTGCAATCAATGAATCAGATGTTACACTTGCATCTACATCAAATGCTATCATCATCGGATTTAACGTACGTCCGGATGCAACTGCAAAAGAGATTGCAGACACAGAAGGCGTAGATATGAGATTGTATCGCGTTATTTACAACGCAATTGAGGATGTTCAGGCAGCCATGAAGGGTATGCTCGATCCTGTATTCGAAGAACAAGTACTTGGTCATGCAGAAGTTCGTCAGACATTCAAGGCTTCCGGTGTTGGTACAATCGCAGGTTCTTATGTACTTGATGGTATGTTTGAACGTGGATGCTCTGCTCGTATTATCCGTGACGGAATCGTGATCTTTGACGGTGCTCTTGCATCACTTAAACGTTTCAAGGATGACGTGAAGGAAGTAAAAGCAGGATATGAATGTGGTTTCGTATTCGAAAGATTCAATGACATCAAGGAAGGCGACCAGGTTGAAGCTTACAAGATGGTAGAGATTCCAAGATAGTAGAAAAGAGGAATGAATTTTGAGAAAAAACAGTATTAAAAATACAAGGGTTAATATGGAAGTTCAACGAGAACTCAGCAACATTATCCGTGGGGGGATTAAAGACCCACGGGTTGCTCCTATGACCTCAGTTGTTGCAGTTGAAGTGGCACCTGACCTTAAGACATGCAAGGCATACATCAGTGTGTTTGGCGATGAGAAGGCACAGGCAGACACCATCAAAGGATTGCAGAGCGCGGAAGGATTTATCCGCCGCGAACTTGCAAGAAACTTAAACATGCGCAATACCCCTCAGATTACATTTGTGATGGATCAGTCTATCGCATATGGTGTTGCAATGTCTAAAAAGATTGATGATGTTACAAAGGATATCAAAAAAGAGGAAGAATAATATGTTAAATTGCGCACTTAAACAGGCCAAGACAGTTGCCATCGGCGGTCATATTCGTCCGGATGGAGACTGCTTTGGTTCCTGTATGGGGCTCTATCAATATATCAGAAACAGTTACCCGGATATTACAGTAGATGTGTATTTGGAAGAAGTGCCGGAATGTTTTCATATGTTTCCGGTGGCAAAAGAGATTCTACATGAGGTAAAAGATGAGGTTTATGATCTGTTCATTTCACTTGACTGTGCAAGTGTAGATCGTCTTGGGTTCTCGCAGTGTCTGTTTGCCAATGCGAAAAAGACGCTGTGTGTAGATCATCATATCAGTAATTCCGGATTTGCATGTGAGAACTATATTGTTCCGGAAGCAAGCTCGACTTCTGAACTTATTTACAATTTGATTGACAAATCAGCAATCACAACAGATATCGCAGAATGTCTGTATGTTGGAATTGTGCATGATACAGGAGTGTTCCAGTATTCCAGCACATCTCCTGAGACAATGGAAGCGGCTGCAGAGCTGATGCGAAAGAATATTCGTGCCAGCGAAATTATTGATAAGACCTATTATGAGAAAACATATGTGCAGAATCTCATGCTCGGAAAAGCATTGCAGGAGAGCGAACTTTTCTTAGGTGAAAAAGTGATTGCCTCTCATATCACGAGGGAGACCATGGATGCAAATGAAATCAAACCTTCTGACTTAGAGGGAATTGTAAGTCAGCTACGTGTGACACAGGGGGTAGAAGTTGCTATTTTTATGTATGAACTTCAAAAAGAAGAATACAAAATAAGTCTTCGTGCTTCCGGTGATGTCAATGTGAGCAAAGTAGCTCAACATTTTGGCGGCGGTGGTCATGTAAAGGCGGCAGGACTTACAATGAATGGAACTGCACAGGAGATTACTCAAAAACTGCTCGAGCAGATTCAAGCACAATTATAAAAGGACAATGGTATGATACACGGAGTTATCAATATTCATAAGGAAAAAGGCTACACATCTCACGATGTGGTGGCAAAACTTAGAGGAATCGTAGGACAAAAGAAAATCGGTCATACAGGAACGCTGGATCCGGATGCGACAGGCGTTCTTCCTGTATGTTTAGGGAAAGCAACAAAGCTTTGTGATATGCTGACCGATAAGAATAAAACCTATGAGACCGTGATGTTACTTGGAAAAGTGACGGATACACAGGATATATCAGGGACTGTATTAAGTGAAACTTCGACAGATATGTTGGACGAAGCGAGTGTCAAAAAGACGATACTATCTTTTGCTGGAGACTATATGCAGGTTCCACCGATGTATTCCGCTTTAAAGGTAAATGGCAAGAAACTCTATGAACTCGCAAGAGAGGGCGTAGAAGTAGAACGCAAGGCAAGACCTGTGATCATTCTAGATATTGTAATTAAGGAAATCAACCTTCCGCGTGTTCGAATGGAGGTATCCTGCACAAAGGGCACTTATATCCGTACCCTTTGTCATGATATCGGTAAGAAACTTGGTTGTGGCGCTTGTATGGAAGAATTAGTCCGCACCAAAGTAAGCCGTTTTGAAATCAAAGACAGTTTGACACTTTCACAGGTGCAGGAACTAAAAGAAGTGGGACAACTGGAAGAGATTCTGGTTCCGATTGACGAGATGTTTTCGGACTACGAGGCGGTTACTTTGAAAGAAGAATTTATGTCATTCGTATACAATGGCAATACCTTTTTGCCGAAGCATGTAAAAAGTCGTATTGAGCTATCGGATGGAAAAATGGTGCGAGTTTATGATGATAAAGGTAATTTTATTGCTATATACAAGTTTATCAAGGAAAAGTATATCTTCAAGATAGAAAAAATGTTTTACGACAGAAACGAACAGGCTTAAGAGGAAAATCAATGAAATATGTAAAAGGGATAGAATCATATCAGGATTCACGAGACTCTGCTATTACGCTTGGAAAATTTGATGGACTTCACTTGGGACATGAACTTCTTGTGTCGCGTGTTGAACAACATCAAAAGCAGGATGGTGTGATTGGCATCGTGTTTGCGTTTGATATGAGGGAAATGTATGAAAAACTGAATAAGCCATATCAGATACTTCTTACAAATGAAGAGAAGGCAGAACGTTTGGATGGAAGAGTGGAGTATTTCATTGACTGTCCGTTTGATGAACAGATTGCTTCCATGGAGGCAGAAACGTTTATCGAAAGAGTACTAGTAGAGAAATTCCATGCCAAACACATTGTAGTTGGAACAGATTTCCATTTCGGACATGGAAAACGTGGTGATTATCGTATGCTTCAGGAGTACAGTAAGAAATATGGTTTCCAGGTAGATGTTATAGAAAAGAAGCGTTATGAAGGGCGTGAAATCAGCAGCACGTATATTAAAGAGTTGCTGGCTGAAGGGAAGAAAGGACTGGCAGATGAGTTGCTAGGATATGAGTATAAAAAACAGTAAAAAAGTTTTGACATCTGATAAAAGATGTGTTATACTACCTCAGTATGAAAAGCCGAGGTTCGGTAATCGGATTCTCCAACCATTACTTAATCTTAGGCGTTAATAAAAGAAAATAGGAGGAACAAGCAATGATTTCTAAAGAAAAGAAACAAGCAATCATGGCTGAATATGCCAGAACAGAAGGCGACACAGGTTCACCGGAAGTTCAAGTAGCTGTACTTACAGCAAGAATTAACGAATTAACAGAACACTTTAAGGCTAATCCAAAGGATCACCACTCAAGAAGAGGTCTTCTTAAAATGGTAGGTCAAAGACGTGGTCTTCTTGCTTATCTTAAGAAAACAGATATCGAGAGATACCGTGCATTAATCGAAAGATTAGGATTAAGAAAATAATTAAAGTATTCAAAACTTATACAGACACACAACACAACAACAAAGAAGCAGGTCGAAAGACTTGCTTCTTTTCAAAACAAGGAGAAATTGGTATGAATAAGTTACCGTTTGTTTCAAAAGAACAATTAGACGAGATTATTAAAGAATTTCCTACACCATTTCATTTATACGATGAAAAAGGAATCAGAGAAAATGCAAAGGCACTGAAAGAAGCGTTTGCATGGAATAAAGGTTTTAAAGAATATTTTGCAGTAAAGGCTACACTGAATCCGTTCTTAATTAACAGTTTAAGAGAATATGGCTGTGGCTGTGACTGTTCTTCATATACAGAGTTGATG
>JAZNHX010000141.1:0-2826 GCA_045577115.1 Faecalimonas sp.
ACTAATTCTTGCATCTCAAATCCCCCAATCTTACGTTTTTACCAAGTGAGTGAATCTTTTCTACAAACTCATTCATCGTCTGAGAGAATTTCACACCTTCAGCTGCTGATACCCATTCAACACGTGTACGTCCATTTTCTACACCGATGTAATCAAGCATAGAGAACAGAAGTGTCATACGTCTTCTTGCAAAGAAGTTACCACTTGTGTAGTGGCAGTCTCCAGGGTGACATCCACACATGATTACGCCGTCAGCACCTTTTTCAAATGCTCTTAAGATGAACATTGGGTTTACACGGCATGAACATGGTACACGGATAATCTTTACATCTGCAGGGTATGCCAAACGGCTGCTTCCTGCAAGGTCAGCGCCCGCATAACTACACCAGTTACAGCAGAACGCTACAATTTTCGGTCTGAATTCGTTGTTGTTTTCTATCGACATATTGCATCTACCTCCGCTATAATCTGTCTATTTGAGAATCCTTGTAAGTCCATAGCTCCTGAAGGACATGTTACGGTACAAGCACCACAACCTTGGCAAAGTGCGCTGTTAACAACTGCAACTCTGCGTGTCTCACGGATACCGTGGTCATTTACTTCTTTCTCTTCATATGAGATTGCACCGTATGGACAAACGTTTGCACAGTTTGAACATCCGTTACACAATAACTCATCTGATTTTGCTGTACATGGGTTTGTAAGAAGCTTATCTTTTGCTAACAAACCGATTGCTTTTACAGCTGCAGCACCTGCCTGTGCTACTGTCTCAGGGATATCTTTTGGTCCCTGACAAACTCCTGATAAGAATACACCTGCTGTCGGTGATTCTACCGGACGAAGTTTTGCATGTGATTCTGTAAGGAAGTTGTTAGTATCGATACTTGCTGTAAGCATAGTTGCGATTTTACGAACATCCGGATTTGGTTCAATTGCTGTTGCAAGAACAACCATATCTGCTTCCTTCATAATCTGCTTGTTGTCTAAGAGATCAACACCCTGTACAAGGAGTTTTCCGTTTGGCTGAGGAATAACCTTACCAACCTGACCTTTGACATAATTTACACCGTAATCTTCTACGGCTCTTCTGTAGAACTCATCAAAGTTCTTACCTGGGGTACGAACATCAATGTAGAATACTGTAACATTTACATCCGGATATTTGTCACGGATTAACATTGCATGTTTTGCTGTGTACATACAACAAATCTTAGAACAGTAGCTCTTTCCTCTTCCATCTGCACAACGGCTGCCTACACATTGGATAAATACCATTTCCTTCGGATGTTTTCCGTCTGAAAGACGTTCCAAATGTCCTTTTGTAGGACCTGCAGCGTTCATAACACGCTCTAATTCAAGTGATGTGATAACATCTTTGCTCTGGTTGTATGCATATTCATCATAGTTGTCAAGTTTGATTGTATCAAAACCTGTTGCAACTACGATTGCACCATATTTCTGTGTCAAAATCTCATCTTTTTGTTCGTAGTCGATAGCACCTGCCTGACATACTTTTGAACAGATACCACACTTACCTGTCTTCATCTTGATACAAGCGTCTGTATCGATAACAGGTACGTTTGGAATTGCCTGTGCAAATGGTGTGTAGATTGCGCTTCTTGTGTTCAGTCCACGGTTGAATTCGCTTAATGATTTCTTAGATGGACATTTTTCCTGACAAACGCCGCAACCTGTACATTTATTTGCATCTACGTATCTTGCTTTCTTTCTGATATCTACTGTAAAATCACCAACGAAGCCGGATACTTTTTCAACTTCACTGTATGTATAGATTGTAATCTTTTCGTGAGCTGCAGCCTCTACCATCTTAGGTGTAAGGATACAAGCCGAACAGTCAAGTGTTGGGAATGTCTTGTCTAATTGAGACATTCTACCACCGATACTTGGTGTCTTCTCTACGATATCTACTTCGTATCCTGCATCTGCAATATCAATCGCAGTCTGGATACCTGCGATACCACCACCGATTACAAGTGCACGTTTTGTAACTAAACTCTCGCCCGGTTTGAGTGGTGCGTTTAAATTTACTTTTGCAATCGCTGCTCTTGCAAGGATAACGGCTTTTTCTGTAGCCTCTTCCATATCCTTGTGAATCCATGAACAGTGTTCACGAATATTAGCAATCTCTACCATGTATGGGTTAATGCCTGCTTTTTCAGCTGCATTTCTGAATGTATTTTCATGCATACGTGGTGAACAAGAACATACAACGATTCCTGTTAAATTCTTTTCTTTGATTGCAGCCTGAATCTTAGCCTGCCCTGCTTCAGAACACATATATTGGTAATCTTCTGCATGAACAACGCCCGGCTCTAAAAGAGCCATCTCTGCAACTTTTTTCACGTCTACCGTTGCTGCGATATTGCTACCACAGTGGCAGACAAATACTCCTATTCTCTGCATGTGACTTACCTCCTGTATCTTCTGAATGCACTAACCAAAAGTTGTTGCGGAAGTTCTTCATCAAGAAGCTCCGGAACTTCATCCGGTGATAAATATGTAGCACCTTTTTCACGAACAACTATTTGTCTTGCTGCGTCAATTAATTTTGCCGGTTTTACATCTCTTGGGCAACGCTCTAAACATGCAAAGCATGAGAGACATTTCCAAAGTGATTTTGACTGCACCAGGCTTTCAATATCACCATTTTGTACATAGGATACAAATTGGTGTGGTTTAATATCCATCTCATTAAAAGACGGACAGGAAGCAGAACATTTCCCGCACTTCATACATTTCAGTGGATTCACGCCGCTGATTTCTTTGATTTTATCAACCTTATTTACGTGGCTCATGCGTTCTCTA
>JAZNHX010000142.1:0-2917 GCA_045577115.1 Faecalimonas sp.
AAGGGAAGATAAAGAAGTCCAAGGCTTCAAAGACTTCCGATACGCCCCATTATGAGCAGGTGCCGTTTGAGGTGCCGAGTTCGTGGGTGTGGACGACAATCGAGAAAGTTTGTTCTAAGATTGGTTCTGGTAGTACTCCCAAAGGTAGTAACTATTCTTCGATGGGAATCCCCTTCTTTCGCTCTCAAAACGTATATAACGATGGTATTGTACTGGAAGATATCAAGTATATCTCAGAAGAGGTTCACCAAACTATGAGTGGAACTGAAGTTCTTCCATGTGATTTATTATTAAATATTACAGGTGGTTCATTAGGACGTTGTGCGATTGTTCCAAGTACCATTGAGAGGGGAAATGTTAGCCAGCATGTTTGTATTCTACGTCCCATACAGATTAAGAAAGAATTTCTACATGCATTCATCTTATCATCCTTTTTCGCTAAAACGATGAAGATAACAGGCAGTGGCAGAGAAGGCTTGCCTAAATATAATTTAGAAAAAATGCTCATGCCTTTACCTCCAATAGAAGAACAAGGAAGAATTGTCACTGAGATAGAGAATAGGTTTACTTTGATTGATACCATAGAGAGCGGGAAGGACAATTTACAAACAATTATAAAACAAACCAAAAGTAAAATTCTCGACCTTGCCATTCACGGCAAGCTCGTACCCCAAGACCCGAATGACGAGCCTGCATCTGAACTCCTTAAACGCATCAACCCAAAGGCGGAAATCACTTGTGATAACGGACAGTATGGGAAGATGCCATTTGAGATACCAATTTCATGGCGTTGGAGCAGGTTAGGAGATATAAACAATATAGCAAGAGGTGGTTCCCCCCGACCTATAAAAGACTATCTAACCGATGATGAAAATGGAATCAATTGGATTAAGATTGGCGATACTACAAAGGATGGGAAATATATTGATTCAGTAAAAGAAAAAATCCGTCCCGAAGGTGTAACCAAATCACGATTGGTTCATAAAGGAGATTTTCTTTTGACAAACTCAATGAGCTTTGGTCGTCCATATATATTAAATGTGGATGGTTGCATTCATGACGGTTGGTTGGTTATCTCCCCAATTGGAAATGTATATACATCAGACTTCTTGTACCATTTACTTTCATCTTCTTTTGCTTTCGAACAATTTGTAAGTGTTGCAAGTGGAGGTGTAGTAACAAACCTAAATTCTGATAAAGTTGCAGATACAAAATTTCCTATTCCTCCCCTCCTGGAACAGCATCGGATAGTTGCAAAAATTGAAGACTTATTTAATCAGCTTGACCAAATTGAAAAATCCTTGGAGGCATAGCAATGCCGCCTCCAAGGAAAAGAATTACCAATTTACCACTTTGTCTACAATCTTCTTTTGCTCATTTGCAGTGCGACGCAAGTAGATACGAGTCGTCTCTATACTCTCATGTCCCATCAGGTCAGCAAGCAAAGCAAGGTCATTGAAGCGGTCGAGGAAGTTCTTTGCAAAGCGATGACGGAATGAGTGGGGATAAACGACTTCCTTATTCATTCCGTATTTAACAGCAAAATGTTTCAGTTGCTGGGCTATGCCGCGCGTTGTGATGCGTTCTCCAAATCGATTGAGAAATATATATCCAGACGACTGTCCCTTTTCTTTCAACCATCTCGAGGCTTCTGTGCGCAAGTTCTTGGGGATGTACAAACGGCGTATTTTTCCTCCTTTACTATAAAGATCCAGATGACCGATGTGTACGTGCTCCGCTTTTATGTGCAGCAGTTCACTGACGCGAGCTCCTGTAGCAGCCATAAACCACACAACGAAATACCACTCATCATAGCCATCTTTTTTAAGTTGTGTTTTCAAGAACTTGTAGTCCGCATCACTGATGACATTTTCCAAGAAGTTCTTCTGCTGTACTTTCACAAACTTTACCTTGAGTTTATCTTGCTTTGTAAACTCAAGATACTTGTTGATTCCCTGCAGCCGTAGGTTTACCGTCTGCGGTTTGAAGTTCTCTACCAAATACCCTTTGTAAGCCAATAGATTCTTTTTGTTCACCTCCTTGTAGTGTTCAAGGAAATACTGTACCGTCCACACATACGATGAAACGGTATTCTTTGCCAAGTTTGTCTTGGACAAATAGTTACTGAATTTTGTTACCATATTGCATAATATTAAATTGAATACGGCAACAAAATAAAGAAAACGTATCGGACATTATGAGAACTTGCCTAATGGATGGTGTGTAGCACCGATGCAATTGTTGTGTTCTTTAGAAGATGGAGAAAGGCAAAAGAATATTGAACGAATAAATCTTGATGTCAAATATTTGCGTGGTGAACGCGATGCTAAGACTTTGATGGAAGGCAAATATATCGCAGCTAAATCTCTTCTGATATTAGTGGATGGTGAAAATTCTGGAGAAGTATTTCGCACTCCCATAGAAGGCTATCAAGGCAGCACATTCAAACAGTTGTGCATTGACAAAAATATGAGTACTGATTACATTCTACAAGTAATCAACATGCATCGTCAAACATTGAGAGAGAACAAGGTGGGTTCAGCTATACCTCATTTGAATAAGAAGTTATTCAAAGCTATAGGAGTACCGATACCACCCTATAAAGAACAATTGCGAATCGTTGACGCAATAAATATTACATTCAAACAACTTGATACAATAATGGAGAGTTTATAGGCTCTCCATTATTGTGTCTAATTTAGCAAAAGCTCTATTTACGGCATTTACAATTCGTTTTTGTTCAGCTAATGGAGGCACTAATATATTCAATTTAGAATATTCGGAAATCCAATATCGTTTATGTGTGTCCCCAATTAAACGAGTAATGCCCATAAATATTGCCACGTAGTCTATTAACATACCTTCCTTTACTTGCAAGATTTTCATTGCTGAAGATTTAACTTTGAAAGGGAAATCT
>JAZNHX010000143.1:0-10396 GCA_045577115.1 Faecalimonas sp.
TCCGAAGAATCTGTCTTGAGTGCTTCGTTCGACTTGCATGTGTTAAGCACGCCGCCAGCGTTCATCCTGAGCCAGGATCAAACTCTCGTTGATAAATTTTTCTTAGCAGCTTTGCTGCTTAGTAAAATTATCGTTCCTCGGCTTCGCCGATGGAACTTCCGAGTAAATCCGGGTCAAAATCACTTGCTAGCAATTTTACCTTACTTTACTGTTTTAGGTTCGACATAAACTGTCTGTTCATAAAAATTTTCTCTTAGAAATTTTCAGGAAACTTAATTTTGTCATCTATTGTTTAATTATCAATGTTCTTTGCTCTCTTGCGACAGCTAGATTAGAATACCACAGCCATTTTTCAATGTCAACAACTTTTTTGAAATTTTTTTATTTTTTTTGAGTAACTGAAAATCTGTGCGTCTAAATGCAAAAAGAAACGGCGATTTCTTAGTAAAATCGCCGTTCTTTCCTAGCGGAGAAAGAGGGATTTGAACCCTCGCGCCGGTCACCCGACCTACACCCTTAGCAGGGGCGCCTCTTCGGCCTCTTGAGTATTTCTCCGAATAACTGCTTTCCATTGGCAGTGCAAAAATTATTATAACCTTATTACAGATGGTTGTCAACGTCTTTTTTAATTTTTTTGACACCCTATTTTTTCGACAATTCTTCTCCTTACTTCATCTGCTATTTCAACAGTTTTCATGTCTTTGTATTCTTCATATAGCAATGGCTCTAGTATATGAACTTTTACAGTTACCTGTTTAATAGAATTGGTATCAAAAGGTTTGAACGAATCTATCAGTGCTACTGGAACAATAGGACATTTAGCCTTCATGGCCGCTTTGAAGCTACCGCCTTTAAATTCCCCAACAACATTTCCTTTTTTGCTTCTTGTGCCTTCTGGAAATATAACGAAATTTCTTCCGCCTGCCACTTCCTTTGCAACCTGTATTATCACCTGCATGGATTGTTTTACATCTTCTCTGTCTATAAAGATCGCTTTATCTACTTTAAATATAGATCGAAGCAAAGGAATATTTGCAACTTCTTTTTTTGATACAACAGACAGTGGTTTTGGACACGCGTCCAATAACGCCAACATATCATACATGCCTTGATGATTTGGATACATGACAAAGCCGTTTTCATTCGGTATATGTTCCACTCCGGTTGACTGAATAGTTACATTGCCTCCACGATTCGCATATCCAACAATTTCTCGCAATAATTGATTTCTTTCTTCTTCGGTGTATTTCTCTACGTTGGCAGCACAGCGCCACAGCCTGATAAGCATCCCCGGTACATATATTATATTTTTCAAAATCATAAATAGTATTCTTTTCATACAGATGACTTCCTTATATATAGTAATGATATTATACCATCTTTTGTAATAACTTAACAGACTTAACATTGTTTTTTTGTTTTTTCTGAATTATAATAAATGTATCATACATACGGAAAGAAGGTTGCTCTATGGTAACAAAAGTAAATTTAGAAGAACTTCAGAAAGATGCTGTGGAAATCTTTACAAGTGGTTTTGCGTGTTCGGAATCCGTAATCTATGCAATTCGTAAACACTTTGATATTGAACTGTCTGATGATGCGATTGCAATGAGTTCCGGTTTTCCCTGGGGACTTGGTGGCGGAGGATGTATCTGCGGTGCTCTTGCCGGTGGAACCATGATGATTGGTTACTTTTTCGGAAGGCGTTCGCCGGGTGATCCTAAAATAAATAAATGCTTTGAATTGACAAAAGAATTGCACGATTATTTCAAAGAAACAAACGGTGCAACATGTTGCAGAATTCTTATTAAAAATTATCCGGATAGAAATTCTCAGGAAAGAAAGAACCATTGTATAGAAATGGTAAAAACAACTGTTGTTAAGACTGCAGAAATCATTATGAGAGAATTAAATGCATAATTTAAAAATTAGGAGATGTGAATTATCACATCTCCTAAAAAATTGGCTTTATTAACCTTTGATTGAACCAATCATTACACCCTTCTGGAAGAACTTCTGTAAGCAAGGATATAATATTAACATTGGAAGTGTTGATACAATAATCAACGAATATTTCATAAGGTCTGCAGCCGTAGCGTATTTCTGCAATATTTCCGGATCCGTCACATCACTTGTATCTACTTTAGCAGCATTCAAAATTTCTCGAACTACAAGTTGCAACGGGTACATACTTCTGTCTCGCAGATAAATCATAGGACCAAAGTAATCGTTCCATTTTCCTACTAATGCATAAAGTAGAATTACGGAAATCGATGCTTTTGAAAGTGGAATTACAATCTTAAGCAAATAACCTGCATCTGAGATACCATCCATCTTCGCTGATTCCAAAAGTTCGTATGGAATATTGCTTTGGAAGAATGTTCTCATAATAATCAAATGGCTGATATTAACAGCACCACTGATAATCATCCATGTACGGGTATTAACAAGTCCTAAACTCGATACCACGACATATGTAGGAATCAATCCACCACCAAATAACATAGATACCGTGAGGAGTTTTTGAATGAATCCTTTTCCCTGATAATCCCTTCTTGAAAGCGGATAAGCTCCACTGATTGTCATTACCAAGTGAATTAATGTACCAAGTCCTGCATAAAGGATGGTGTTTGCATATCCGGTCCATACCATCTTGTATTTGAATACTAATTCATATCCTGTAAAGCAGAATTCAACAGGCCATAATAATACTCGTCCGTTTGATACCGCGGTTCCTGAAGAGAAGGAACTAGAAATAATATAAATACAAGGATAAGCAACTATTAAAAGCCATATTGTCGAAATAATTGTCAAAATCGTATTAAACGTTCTATCTGACATACTGTTGTTTAATTTTTTTATTTTTTTTGGTTTTACACTCATGTCTTATTTCCTCCCTTCTTTAGAATAACGAAATCTCGCCGTCGGTTGCTCTTCGCACACCATAGTTTACGGAAAGAAGTAATGCTAAGTTAATTGCTGTATTGAAAAGTCCTACCGCTGCACCATATGAGAAGCTTCGGAAACTGCTCATACCTTCCTTGTATATATAGGTTGAAATAACTTCTGAAACAGATAAGTTCAAAGTGTTCTGTAAAAGGTAAGCTTTTTCAAATCCTACGGAGATAATATGCGTACATCTCAGGATAAACTGGATTGCAATTGTTGGAAGTATTGCAGGAATATCAATATACCACATACGTTTAAGTCTTGATGCACCATCAATCTGAGCTGCTTCATGGAGTTCCGAAGATACAGAAGAAAGTGCTGCTATGTAGATGATAGAGTTCCATCCAAGAGTCTGCCATACACCTGACCATACATACAGATGACGGAACGCCTCTGCTGTTGCTCTAAAGTCTACCGGATATCCAAATCCTCCAAGTGCACGATAAATATTTCCATAGATACCACTTACCGGGCTTAATACCATCTGAATAATACCTACCATAACGCTGGTTGAGATAAAGTGCGGAATATACGCAACAGTCTGAATAACCTTTGTATATTTCTCATTTTTCATTGCGTGTAATACCAGCGCAAAGATAATTGCAAGTGGGAATGTTGCCAAACTATATAATGACAAAACTACCGTGTTTGAAAAAATCTGCCCAAACTGATAATTCGATAAGAACTGTTTGAACCACTTGAGTCCAACCCATGTACTACCCGTGATACCGTGAAGAGGCCTATAATCACGGAAAGCAATCTGTACACCATACATAGGAACGAAGGAAAAGATTATAAGATACAGAACCGGGAAGAACATAAAAATATGTAACTGCCAGTCTCTTTTGAAATCTTTTTTAATCTTTTTCCAATTTGCTTGATTTTTACTAGTTTTCATAATGTCCTCCCTATAACATAATAACGTATACATATTCTACCAAATTGCCCAATTATTTAAAGTTATTTTTGTCAACTTGAATAAGATGAACGTTTTTTGCACAATAAACTGTTCATATTGAAGTTGATTTGTTCATTTTTTGAATAAATATATCCATAACTCGTTTATATTTGACTTTTATACTAAACTTACCCTATTATGATATTAATTAATTTACATAATAAGGAGTAACTGTTTATGAAGGAATACACTATTGTAAAAAAACCGAACGTTTTAAACTGGTCAAAAATTCCGGAGGTCCAAATCGACACACAACTTCAAGATCATATTGTTGATATTTCTGCAACCGGACAACTTTGCTATGATAATAAAGCCCTTTATGTCCGCCTTTGCACAAAGGAAAAAAATATACGTGCAGAATATACCGGTCCTTTGGATGCACCTTGCGAGGACAGTTGTCTGGAATTTTTCTTCTGTCCTGTTGCAGAGGATAATCGCTATTTCAACATTGAATATAATCCAAACTGCTGTATATATCTTGGATTAGCAAGTTGTCTTGATGATTTAGTGAGATTAATTCCTGAATTCGGTATTCCTTTTTCTCCAGAAGTAACAAGAACGGAAGACGGATGGGAAATTGTATATCATATTCCATTCGAATTTATACGAAGATTCTTTCCTGAATTCAATGCAACTTCAGGTACTAAGATTCGCGGAAACTTCTATAAATGTGGTGATTTAACGGTTGAAGAACATTATCTCTGCTGGAATAGGATAACCAGTAATCCGGTAAGTTTCCATAGAACATGTGATTTTGGTGTTTTAATATTTGAATAGGAGGGTGTTTATCGCCCTCCTATTTTCTATCTCATATACTTTGTAATATAATCCGGTAATTCCTCTTCACATATAATCTCATCAATTTCTGATATATGACAAAGATTATATAAATATTTCTTACCGATTTTACTGCTGTCGATGAGTGCAACTCTTTTTTTTGCATACTTCATCATTTCCCTGCGAATATCATTTTCCTCTCGAAATGTATCTGTTAAATATCCCTCATTTGTCAATCCCTTACATGAAAAAAACATAACATCTGCATTGTAGTTCTTAATAACATTAATTGCTTCCTGCCCGACATAAGAAAAAGTGTTTTTCGCCATATGGCCTCCGGTAGAAATGTTATATATATTCATTATTCCTAATGCAAAAGATACTTTTGCATTATTTGTAATAATCAATAGGTCTTTATAGCCTTCCAATAAGTGAATCATACTATAAACCGTGCTACTTCCATCCATCATAATGTTATCGCCATTTTTTATTAGTCGAATGGCTTGTTTTGCTATTTTGAGTTTCGCACTATTATATTGCTGTTCTCGAAGTTCAAAAGATTCTCTCTCTTCTCGTAGCTTCCTACTAAGTTTACATATACCGTGTTCTTTGATTATTAAATCCTTTTTTTCGAGTTTTTCCAGATCACGTCGTAGGGTGGAAACACTGACATATAACATCTTTGCTAAATCACTACTTCTGACAAATGGTTTTTCATACAGAATATTTAGTATTTTTTGTTCTCTGTCGTTGAATGACATTTTTATTCCTCCAACTGTATTTTACTTTCCCTTACTTTTGCAATACTCGCAACAATCTCATTGTCGCGTAAATTAATCAGTTTGACTCCCGAGGTGATACGCCCAAGTACAGATATTCCGCTGCATTCCATCCGAATGATAATTCCCTCTGTATTGATAATCATAATCTCGTCATCTTCATCAACAGCCTTTGCTCCTACCACTTCACCAGTCTTTTCTGTGATTTTATAGCATTTTACACCCTTACCACCACGATTCTGTGCTGTAAACTCATCCATGTTAGTACGTTTTCCAAGACCTTTTTCAGATACAATCAACATCTGACTGCCCTGTGAGTGAAGCTGCATTGCCACAACCTCATCATCATCAATAAGATTAATACCTCTAACACCCATAGATGTTCTTCCTGTAGAACGCACATCATTTTCATCGAAACGAATACATTGTCCGAATTTTGTAACAAGGATGATGTCTTGCGTTTTGTCTGTAAATTTAACTTCTATAAGTTCATCATCTTCGCGGAGTGTAATTGCAGCAAGTCCCGTTTTTCTAACATTCGAATAATCTGTAATCTTTGTTTTCTTAACAAGACCTTTTTTTGTTGCCATGAAAAGATACTGACCCTCTTCGTATTCTTTAATCGGAATCATAGCAGTAATCTTTTCTTCCGGCATAAGCTGTAATAAGTTAACAATTGCCGTTCCTCTTGAGGTTCTGCTTGCTTCCGGAATTTCGTAGGCTTTTAAACGATATACTCGTCCGGTATTTGTGAAGAACATGATATAATGGTGTGAAGATGTCATAAATAACTCTTCTACATAATCTTCTTCCAAGGTTTGCATACCTTTAATACCTTTTCCGCCACGATTCTGACTCTTAAAGGTATCTGTTGTCATGCGTTTGATATATCCCAGTTTTGTCTTAGTAATAACGACATCCTGTTCCGGAATCAGATCTTCCATAGATAAATCATATTCATCAAATCCTATTTGAGTTCTTCTCTCGTCACCGTATTTTTCACTGATAATCAGGATTTCCTCCTTGATTACTCCGAGCAACAATTTGCGGTCAGCTAATATTGCTTTTAATTCCTCAATACGCTTCGTAAGTTCCGCATACTCTGTTTCTAATTTTTCTCTTTCTAAACCGGTGAGTGCACGAAGTCTCATATCAACAATTGCTTGTGCCTGTACATCAGTCAGATTAAATTCATCAATCAAACCTTCTTTTGCAATTTGTGTTGTCTTAGAACCGCGGACAATTGCAATTACTCGATCGATATTGTCAAGTGCGATAAGTAATCCCTGTAAAATATGGGCTCTTTCTTCTGCTTTGTTTAGTTCATACTGAGTTCTTCTTGTCACAACTTCTTCCTGATGCTTTAAATAGAATTTGAGCATATCAAGAATATTTAATACTCTTGGTTCGTTGTTAACCAAAGCAAGCATAATTACGCCAAATGTATCTTGAAGCTGAGTATGTTTGTATAACTGATTTAAAATCACGTTTGCATTGACATCTCGACGAAGTTCAATACAAATTCTCATACCCTCTCGGCTTGACTGATCTTCAAGTGCTGTGATTCCATCGATTTTCTTATCGCGAACAAGTTCTGCAATTTTTTCAATCAAACGCGCTTTGTTTACCATGAACGGAAGTTCCGTTACAATGATACGATTCTTTCCGTTTGCCATTGGCTCAATATCAGTCACGGCACGTACTCTGATTTTACCACGTCCCGTACGGTATGCCTCTTCAATACCTCTTGTTCCTAAGATAGTAGCTCCTGTCGGAAAATCAGGTCCTTTTACAATCTGCAGAATATCTTCAATGGTTGTCTCTCCTGTCTCTTCTATCTGGTCATCGATAATCCTAACTACTGCACCTATTACTTCACGAAGATTGTGTGGCGGAATATTGGTCGCCATACCTACAGCAATACCTGAAGTACCATTAACCAAGAGATTTGGATATCTTGCAGGTAATACAACCGGTTCCTTTTCTGTCTCATCAAAGTTCGGCGCAAAATCAACTGTATTTTTATTGATATCTGCAGTTAATTCCATAGAAATTTTACTGAGACGAGCCTCTGTATAACGCATGGCAGCTGCACCGTCTCCATCCACAGAACCGAAATTTCCATGACCATCCACAAGTGGATATCTGGTCGACCACTCTTGTGCCATATTTACAAGAGCACCATAGATAGAACTGTCACCATGTGGGTGATATTTACCCATTGTATCACCGACGATACGGGCACATTTACGATGTGGTTTATCCGGACCATTGTTCAGTTCTATCATGGAATATAAAATTCTTCTTTGTACCGGCTTAAGACCATCTCTTACATCCGGCAGAGCTCGCGATGCAATAACACTCATCGCATAATCTATATACGATGTTTCCATCGTTTTCTTTAGATCGACTTCCTGGATTTTATCAAAAATATTATCTTCCATTGTCTATTCTCCTGTTTCTAAATATCAAGATTCTTCACATATTTTGCATTCGCTTCGATAAATTCACGTCTTGGTTCTACCTGATCTCCCATCAAAGTAGTAAATGTGAGATCTAATTCTGATGAAGCTTCTTCATTCATATTTACTCGAAGTAAAATTCTGTGTTCCGGATCCATGGTTGTATCCCATAGTTGTTCTGCATCCATCTCTCCAAGACCTTTATAACGTTGAATCTTGTTATTCCCGTCTCTTCCTACTTCTGTCAAAATATTGTTTAACTCTTCATCGCTGTATGCGTACCACACTTTTTTATTTTTTTCTAACTTATAAAGTGGTGGTTGTGCAAGATATACATAACCTTCTTTTATCAATTCAGGCATAAAACGATATAAGAATGTTAATAATAATGTACTAATATGAGCACCATCCACATCGGCATCGGTCATGATAATAATTTTGTGATAACGAAGCTTTGATATATCAAAATCATCATGAATCCCTGTACCAAAAGCAGTAATCATGGCTTTAATTTCAGCGTTTGCATAGATTTTATCCAATCTTGCCTTTTCTACGTTCAAAATTTTACCACGAAGTGGCAAAATAGCTTGAGTTGATCTATCTCTCGCCGTTTTTGCAGAACCACCGGCAGAATCACCCTCTACGATGTAAATTTCGCAGTTTGCAGGGTCTTTATCAGAACAGTCAGCAAGTTTTCCTGGAAGAGCCATTCCTTCCAGAGCAGATTTTCTTCTGGTTAAATCTCTAGCTTTTCTGGCCGCTTCACGTGCTCTTTGTGCTAATACTGATTTTTCAACTGTCGTTTTTCCAACATTTGGATTTTGTTCTAAAAAGATTTCCAATTGGTTGCTTACAATATTATCAACTGCAGTACGGGCTTCACTATTACCTAATTTTTGCTTAGTCTGACCTTCAAACTGAGGATCTGATATTTTAACACTAATAATCGCTGTCAAACCTTCGCGAATATCTTCACCAGACAGATTTGGCTCACTATCTTTTAGTAATTTATTCTTTCTTGCATATTCATTAAAGGTTTTTGTAAGTGCTTTTCGGAATCCTTCTACATGCATACCACCTTCTGGAGTTGTAATATTATTTACGAATCCATATGTGTTATCTGTATAGGAATCGTTATGTTGCATAGCAACTTCCACTAAGACACCCTCTTTTTCACCTTCACAGTAAATAATTTGGTCATATAGAGGAGTTTTGCCTTTGTTTAAGTATTGAACAAATTCTTTTATTCCGCCTTCATAGTGAAAAGATTTTTCAATTGGTTCTTCAGGACGGTCATCTTTAATTACAATGCGCAATCCTTTTGTAAGAAATGCCATCTCTCTGAAGCGTTGTTTGAGTGTATCAAAATCAAAGACAGTTTCTTCGAATATCTCTTTATCAGGTAAAAATGTTACTTTGGTACCTGTATTTTCTATATCACATTCACCAACTACTTTTAATGGATACATTACTTTTCCACGTTCATAACGTTGTTTGTGAACTTTTCCGTCCTTGCATATTTCTACTTCCAACCACTCAGAAAGAGCATTAACTACAGAAGCACCTACACCGTGGAGTCCACCGGATACCTTATATCCTCCACCGCCAAATTTACCACCTGCATGGAGAACTGTAAATACAACCTCTACTGCAGGAAGACCTGCTTTTTGATTAATACCTACCGGTATACCACGACCATTATCTACAATTGTTGCAGAACCATCTTTATTCAGCGTAATTGTAATTGTATCACATTCACCTGCCAATGCTTCATCCACAGAATTATCCACAATCTCATATACCAAGTGGTGAAGTCCTCTGATTGAGGTACTTCCAATGTACATACCAGGTCTTTTTCTTACTGCTTCCAATCCTTCTAGTATTTGAATCTGATCTGCACCATATTCTACGCTCATAAACTTCCTCCTAATTTTCTTTCGTCACATTCCCTTTTTCAACATGAAACATTTTGTTTATAGAAAAACGATGATTTACAAAATCGTCTACTCCCGTACAAGTAATCAATGTCTGTACATCGCATATACTATCCAACAAATAGTTTTGCCTGTGTTTATCCAGTTCAGACAAAACATCATCCAATAAGAGTATTGGTGTATCCTTTGTCACTTGTTTTACAAGTTCTATTTCAGATAATTTTAATGAGAGAGCCGCCGTTCTTTGTTGCCCTTGCGAACCAAATTTACGAATATCCACTTCATCAGTCATAAAACAAATATCATCCCTATGAGGGCCAACAGAAGTGCTCTTCATTTTAATATCTCTTTCTCTATTATTTTTAATTGCCTGTTCCAAATCCTTATTTCCGTTTGAAGGTTCATAAGAAATGTATAATAATTCCTTTCCTCCGCTTAAACGTTCATGGACTTTTCCTGCAATTTCTTTTAATTGGTAAATAAATAAGTTTCTTCTATTTATAATTTTATTTCCATAATGAGCAAGTTGCATGTCCC
>JAZNHX010000144.1:0-4733 GCA_045577115.1 Faecalimonas sp.
CACAGAACGACATGGCTACGATCCGACTTGGCATAGAAGCTCTTGCGCCTGAACGAACAGATACAAGTAACGGATTTTCTAAATCTCCGAATTTCTTTCCTGTAATTTCTTCCATTTTAACGATTGCTTCGTTAATCTGAGCCATGATTTCGTCGTTGATTTGACGACCGTCCTCATAGTATTGTGTACAAGCTTCTGTTGAGATTGTAAATCCCTGTGGTACCGGAAGACCTAATTTTGTCATCTCAGCAAGGTTCGCACCTTTTCCACCAAGGAGGTTTCTCATGCTCGCGTCACCTTCTGTGAACATATAAACCCATTTTGTCATATTTGTATGACCTCCTATATAGTATTTCTTAACACAGAACACGAAAAACACGACTCCTATACTTCTCGAAGCCGTTTCATTGTGCTGCATTATAAATGATGTCGAGTGGGAAGTACCCACACAATTATTCTATATGTTTTTCCAGTATTCGTCAAGAAAATTCACCTTATTGTTCCAACTGGAAACAGAGTAAATTGTGGGGTTTCCAAAGCTCCCTTTATATATTTAAATATTCAATAAATCACTGTATACTTTTAATGCTCCATCCGTATCATGTGCAAGTACTTTTTTCGCCAACACCTTACCAAGTTGCACACCTTCCTGATCGAAACTGTTTAAGTTCCATACGAATCCCTGGAACATGATCTTGTTCTCAAAGTGTGATAAAAGTGCTCCCAGTGCTTTCGGTTCTAACTGCTCTCCTATGATAATACTTGACGGACGACCGCCCTCGAATTTCTTATTCAGATTCGTATCATCCTTTCCACAGGCAAATGCTACAATCTGAGCAGCCACATTTGCGCAGAGCTTCTGTTGGCTTGTACTTCCTTCAATGATCACATCACTTCTCATCTGGCTGTTCTTGAATCCAACAAATTGAAGTGGAACAATATCTGTCCCTTGATGTAACAATTGATAGAACGAATGCTGTCCGTTTGTTCCCGGTTCACCATAGATAATCGGTCCTGTCACATAATTTACAGGTTCACCAAAACGGTTCACTGACTTACCATTCGACTCCATATCTGCCTGCTGCAAATGTGCAGGGAAACGGCTGAGAGCCTGTGAATATGGAAGCACTGCTGTTGCGCCATATCCAAGTACATTTCGTTCATACACACCGATTAACGCATCAAGCATTGCCGGATTCTGTAATAAATCTTCGTTCTTAGCTGTGATGTCAGCTTCTGCGGCGCCTTCCAAGAAATCAGCAAATACCTTCGGGCCAAACGCTAATGATAGTACCACTCCGCCAACACCTGATGTAGTTGAGTAACGTCCGCCAATATAGTCATCCATGAAGAATGCCGCAAGATAATCATCACTCTTAGCAAGCGGAGATGTCTCACTTGTTACAGCAAGCATGTGTTTAGCAGCGTTGAGACCCGCCTTTTCTAAAGCATCTTTTACAAATGATTCATTGGTCAACGTCTCAAGGGTTGTACCTGATTTTGACACCACAATAAAGAGAGAATGTGCAACATCAACATTGCCAAGCACTGCTGCTGCATCATCCGGGTCAACGTTGCTGATAAACTGTGCTTTCATCTTCAATGTATCGTTAACCTTTGCCCAGTTCTCAAGTGCGAGATAAATTGCACGAGGTCCAAGGTCACTTCCGCCGATACCAATCTGTACAACAGCCTCGAATTTTTCTCCGGCTTCATTGGTAATCTCACCACTATGTACTTTATTTACAAATTCTGTGATTTTCTTTAGTTCGTTCAAGTAGAATTCGCGTTTATTAACTCCGTCAACCACAACATCGTCGCCCAACTGACCACGTGTTAATTGATGAAGTACAAGACGGTTTTCCCCAGTATTAATCACTTCGCCATTGTAGAGTGCCTTGTATTTTTCTGTAAGCTCCGCTTCTTTTGCAACTTTTGCAAGAACTTCCAAAATATTGTCATCCACCGATTTTGCACCATAGTTAAATGCAAGTCCTGCAGCCATTGGTACGCTGTACTTTTTCACACGTTCTGCACCATTTTCCCCTGTCATTACTTCTGCAAGGTTTATCGGTGCCACATTCATCAGTTCCTCATATGAAAGAAGTGTGTCAAAATTTTTCCAACTAACCATAAGTAAGTCCTCCTTGATAAAATAACCCTATATGAAAATTATACTATTCTATAAAAATATCTTCAAGTAAAATTATTTATCCTTCTAAAAACGCCTTATATCCTCTGTATGCTTCATACACGTCTGCTTTACTGGTCACTTCCCAAGGTGCATGCATGCTGAGCACTGCAACACCACTGTCAATCACTTCCATTCCGTAATTAGCCAAAATGTAAGCAATGGTTCCGCCACCACCAACATCTACACGTCCAAGTTCTGCTGTCTGGAATCCGACGCCATGTTGCTCAAGCACATTGCGAAGGTATGCCACATACTCTGCATTCGCATCGTTAGAACCGCTCTTCCCACGACTTCCGGTGTATTTATTGAAAACAAGCCCTCTTCCAAAATATGCTGTATTCTTTTTCTCAAACACACTCTCAAACATTGGGTCATAAGCCGCACTGACATCCGAAGATAACATTTTCGAATTTGCAAGTGCTCTTCTTACCTTGATATCTGAATAATTTCCAATTGCGTTCATCACTTCTGCAACAGTATTTTCAAAGAAACGAGAATGCATGCCCGTTGCACCAACACTTCCAATTTCTTCTTTATCCACCAACAGACAACAAGCTGTCTTCTTTAAGTCTTTTGCTTCGAGCATTGCAAGAAGAGATGTGTATGCACACACTCTGTCATCCTGCCCATAAGCAAGAATCATACTTCTGTCAAGACCACAGTCACGCGCTTTTCCTGCCGGAACAACCTCGAGTTCCGCAGAGAGGAAATCTTCTTCTTCTAAATCGTATTTCTCTTTTAATAGTTTTAAGATGTTTGCCTTTACTGCTTCCTGTTCTTCATCTGCAAGTGGTCTGCTGCCGATGAGTACATCCAGCTTTTCCCCTTCGATTACTTTCGCTGCTTCTTTTTTTAGTTGTTCTTGCGCCAAATGAATCAAAAGGTCTGTAATCACAAGTACCGGATCTTTTTCATCTTCACCAATCACAATTTCTACTTTTGTTCCGTCTTTCTTCACAACTACACCGTGAATCGCAAGTGGAATGGTTACCCACTGATATTTTTTTACACCACCATAGTAGTGTGTATCAAAGTAAGATAACTGGCCTGCTTCGTACAACGGGTTTTGTTTGAGGTCGATACGTGGTGAGTCCACATGTGCTCCCAAAATGTTCATTCCATTTTCCAATGACTCTTCTCCGATATGGAATAATGCAATGGCTTTGTCCATGCATACTGCATATACTTTATCTCCTTGTACAAGACACTCACCCTTTGCAATTACATCATTTAAATCCTTGTATCCGACTTCCTTTGCCTGCCTTACAGCTTCGCGAACACATTCACGTTCCGTTTTTCCAACATCCAGATAATGTTTATATGATGCACAAAGAATCTCCAATTCTTTCAATTGTTCCTCTGTATAAGTTTCCCATATATTTTTTCTTTCCATGTCATTTCACCTTTTCATAAATATTTTCACAAAAAGGGCATGTAACACACGCCCTTTTCTTTTGTTTCTTAGAATGCAAATTTTTCTTCAAAATATGCTTTCAAATCTTCAATTTTAATTCTTTCTTGTTCCATTGTATCACGTTCACGAACTGTTACGGCTCCATCTTCTTCTGACTCGAAGTCGTATGTAATACAGAACGGTGTTCCGATTTCATCCTGACGACGGTAACGTTTTCCGATGTTTCCACGGTCATCGAATTCACAGTTATAGTATTTAGAAAGTTCTGCAAATACCTTTTCTGCGCCTTCGTTTAATTTCTTAGAAAGTGGCAACACACCAATCTTAACAGGTGCAAGTGTCGGATGGAAATGAAGTACTGTACGAACATCTCCGCCTTCTAATTCTTCCTCGTCATATGCTGCGCAAAGGAATGCAAGTACCACACGGTCAGCACCAAGTGATGGTTCGATAACGTATGGAATGTATTTTTCTTTCTTTTCATCATCGAAGTATGACATGTCTTGTTTTGATACTTCCTGATGTTGCGAAAGGTCATAGTCTGTTCTGTCCGCGATACCCCAAAGCTCGCCCCATCCGAATGGGAATAAGAACTCAATATCGGTTGTTGCTTTACTGTAGAAGCAAAGTTCTTCCGGTGAGTGGTCTCTCGCTCTCATTTCGTCTTCTTTGATTCCGAGTGACTGTAACCAGTCGATACAGAATTGTTTCCAGTATGCAAACCATTCAAGGTCTGTTCCCGGAGCACAGAAGAATTCCAACTCCATCTGCTCAAATTCTCTTGTACGGAATGTAAAGTTACCCGGTGTAATCTCGTTACGGAATGATTTACCAATCTGTCCGATACCGAATGGAATCTTCTTTCTTGATGTACGCTGTACATTCTTAAAGTTTACGAAGATACCTTGTGCTGTCTCTGGACGAAGATATACTGTATTCTTAGCGTCTTCTGTTACACCCTGGAATGTCTTGAACATCAGGTTGAACTGACGGATGTCTGTGAAATTGTGTTTTCCACATGTCGGACACGGAATATTATGATCTTCTACGAAGTTCTTCATTTCTTCCTGAGAAAATGCGTCGATCGGCTTCGGAAGTTCAATTCCTTTTTCGTGACAGAAATCT
>JAZNHX010000145.1:0-2445 GCA_045577115.1 Faecalimonas sp.
TGTGGAAGTTGCAGATATAACTGGTAAACAATGTATGGTGAGCGATAATCGGAATTCATATTTTGAGATATTAGAAACATCTGTTGATACGGAAAATAAATATCGTTATTACGCATATGTACATGATTTGACCAACAATTATATATTGAAGGTAAATGATGAGGAGATAATTTTAAGTAATCCATGATTCTTAAAAGGTTTCAGGATTTTTCCTGACTAGTGCCTTTGGGCTATCCAAAGACGTTGCTTGCTAGTATAGTGTATTTGTTCGTTTGTAATTAAAGAAACATACGAGATTTTACAACAAAACTCCGAATCCTAAAAGAAATGTGAAATAACCTCGTGAGATTCTGTGATTAGTCTTGTAACTGTAGTTCGGAAGATGTGGATGGCATGGACAATTGTTTGACCAAAGGGAGTTTTGGACATGCCATCCTAATATCATCTCCGAATGCAGTTGCTTAGACGATTCCAGAATCTCTCGCACAGTTATTGAGCGTTCTTTTAGGGGCGGAGGTGCTTGGTAATCTCTTTGTATGATATAATTAATTTAAATTACCGAAGGTGTAAACGGAACCACAACCCGTACATACATATACGATAAGCAAGGAAATACTGCACAGACTACAGACCATCTGACAAACACAACAACCAATTACACCTATGACCTCATTGGAAGAATCTCGCGCATCAAAGCTTCCGACGGTCAGACAACCAACTTCGTATACGATACCTACAACCGTTTGTCACTTTCAAAATGGTCAAAAGGAGACACAACACTTAGCAGTAGTTACATCTACGGCGACAATTCCGTAGCAAACCAAAAGATTGGTCTCATCTATGGTGTAAAACAAAATGGAACACAGCAACTGGGATATGAGTACGACGAACTGGCAAGACTACAACGCCGCTTACTCTACACCACAACACCATTTACTACCGAGTATACCTATCTAGAAGGTGCAAGTACAAATACAACAACCACACTTGTCAAAACAGTGAAAAACGGAAACGACACCCTAGAATACACTTGCGATGAATTAGGCAATATTACAAGCGTTTCCAAAAACGGAACCATTATCGAACAGTATGGTTACGATGCACACAGCCAACTTATAAGCGCAACATACGGTGGCGATACCTACACCTATTCCTACGATAACGGTGGAAACCTGACAGAAATCAAGAAGAATGACGAAACCATAAAAACCTATATCTAAGGTAATAGCGAATGGAAAGACCAACTGACCGGATTCAATGGCGAAACCATCACCTATGATGCAATCGGTAATCCACTCATTTACCGCAACGGAATGAGCTTCACATGGCAAAACGGAAGACAACTTGCCGGCATAACAAAAAACGGAAGTCAATTAGCAACATACACCTATAACGCAGATGGTCTACGAAACACCAAGACAGTAGGTGGAATCATAACCGAATACTACTGGCAAAACGGAACACTGTACGGACAAAAGACCGGTGATGAAAGTATCTTCTATCTATACGATGAAAATGGAAACGCTTACGGATTTATTTACAAAAATCTAACAGAACAGTCATATTACTACTATGAATTCAACCTACAAGGTGATATAATAGGAATCATAGATAGTACAGGAACGAGAGTTGTTGAGTATACCTACGGTGCGTGGGGAGATATCCTCAGTGTCACAGGAACACTTGCAGATACCATTGGACAGAAGAATCCACTGAGATATAGAGGATATTACTACGATGCCGAGACGGGATTCTATTATGTATCCAGCCGTTATTATGATCCTGAGATTGGGCGGTGGATTAATGCTGATGGACAATTAAATAGCGATATATTAGGTTTCAATCTTTATACATATTGTGGAAATAACCCTATATCTCGTTCAGATTATGATGGCGAAGCATGGTGGGTTGTTGCTGGTGCTCTTGTTGGAGGATTGGTTGGTGTAGGTGCCAAAATGTTATCCAATTATGCAACAGGAAAAAAAGTGAACGATGGTATAATAGGTGCCTTTATAGGAGGAGCAGTTGCTGGTGCAATTATTGCAGCAACTGGTGGAACTGCACTTGCGACTTCGGGGGGAATAATAAGTGCTTTTGCTGGAGCTGCCTCAGAAGTTGTTGCAAATGAGATTGTATCATATATTCCAGGTGTTTCTAAAGGGAACGGACAAACGAAAACAAAAAAAGTGACAAAAGGTAACGCAAAGAAATCTGTCTCAAATATCGTAAGTGATACTATAGTAAACGGAACAGTATCAACAATAACAGGTGGAATTGCAGGGAAGATTGTTCCAACAAACCCTTATTGGATAAAGCCTCAAAAATTTTCGAGTTCATTTATAGGAAAATATGCAATAAAATCAGACCTACAAACGCTTACACAGGGAATATTAGACTTTTGTTATAATGGTTTGGAATATATGGATAATCTTTTATCGGGTCAAG
>JAZNHX010000146.1:0-2991 GCA_045577115.1 Faecalimonas sp.
CCCATCACATAGCGTATGCATCCACCAAAGGATTTTCCTTTCTTGATTTTGCCTATCATCTGTACCTCCTTTCTTCTGCTTTATAGTCGCTTAATACCTCCTTCAACTTGACAAGCAGTTCCATCACGATATTCTTTGTTCGATAGAATCCAGTCTGATGCGATAGCTTCGTAAGCTGATTAAGGTTGTTTGCCATACCCGTAAGGTTGCGGATTATGGCTGCATCCTCAGCCGAATGTTTGGCTACCATTCGGGCATCAAAGGCAGCGTCTCGAATGTACTCGGCAAGCGTGCGGTTGGCATTTTTGCTGCGGTGGCGTAACTTCTCATAGTCGGGCTTCGAGAACTTCACCGTTACCGACTTTGTAAGTCGTTTCAGAGTGCTTACCTGTGGTCTGCCTCTGGGCTTGGGTTTCGTTATTTTCTTATTATTCATCATTGCGATTTTTACTTGATTATTGATTTTCAATTTGGCATTTCACAATCTGCGACCATCGGGAGCGGATTGCCTCCACTTGGGAGTGGAGCGAGGTTTTTCGGGTGCAATGGCGGCTCGTCCGACATTTTTCGGCATCCCGAAAGATAACCTCGCTACACCCCAAGACTGAGGTCTTGCTGCTTCCACCGTCATTTACGGTTTTCGATTGCTGAGAGTGCCTTTTTTAGTCGCTGATAATGGTACCGTGAGCGGTATATCGGTTGCTTCCGTTATTCCGTGCTTCCGACCTCTTGCACTCCCGGGTTCTTGCTTTATCGCAGGCTATCCGTCAAGTCTGCACTACAATTTTCTCCACTGCTCAAAGTCAGCATCGTAAGTATCAAGATGCTGACGGGCGATGTTCTCAAGCAAGCCCGAAACACTCATCTTGCGACCTCCGAGTTTGCGGACATAATCTTCAAGTCTGTCCCTTACCTCGCAACTGACAAATACAGGCTTGCGGTCAATAATAGTAGGGACTTTCAGATAGGCATTGCGGTACTCCTCCAACGAGAGCTTGCGTTGCTTGCTGCTTACTCTGCGTTGGATGGTTGGCGGCTCCTCTGTAATGATTGAAACATCCATAACGGATTGTGGCTCGGCTACTGCCTCCTCATCGATTACAGTATCTGCAATACCTTTTTTTGGCGTATAATCCTGCAATGCCAATTCAACACTCTTTTTAACTTCGGCATCTCTCGCTGCCGATGGCGATACGCTCGGACTCATCATTTCAGTCAAAGCGTTCTTTTCAATTGTTTCGGTCTTTTTCATATCTGCAATTTTTGATGTTATCACTCAGGTCTCAGTGCGCACATTGACCAATTGTCGTGAGCAAAGTAAGTGTGTATAGTTCGGTAGGTCAAGCAATTGGGTTTAGTGAGGCAATTAAGTATTGTTCTGCTTTTTGGACCAGTGAATGAATGGTGCGGACTGCCCTAAATTTCCATTATTAGAGAAGATAGCAGATTGAGGAGAGAATCCTAAATTGAGAGAATTAAGGGCTTAATATTGATAGCGGATAGACGGACTGTCGAAACATCGTGAGTTGGTCTATCCATAATCCTTCAATAGCTGATTAGTGGCTGTCTATTTCGGTAGTTCGGAGCAAAAGTTTGGCAGACGGATAAGCATCGGTCTGACAAACGACAATGTACCGGACAAGATCCGAAACGGACAGCCACTTGAAACGGAAACTATGTGTGTAGGTGTGATAACTGTACTTAATACATGAGTATAAGCATTGAAACATATTGTTAAAGTGCCACGAACTACGCCAGATACTGCAACAAGTCCGATGAGCCATTGAGGTATGATAACTTATCTATTTCTTCGCACCAACAAAACGGAATAACAGCGAAAAGAAAAATGATTGTAATGATGGATATAATAGGTTTTAGTGGGGAGATTTATCGCACTGAATATGTAACGGTATGTCAGCCTATGACACGTATAGACACACTCATTGCAGTGTGATTTTTACTGCTTTTATTTGCAGTGCGAACAACGAAAATTAAGTGTAACTATAAATATTGACAACAATGAACATCATCAGTTTTGAAGAGAAAACCTTTGAGGGAATTGCTGCCAAGTTTGAGTACTTCGTGCAGCGAGTGGATAACCTTTGTCGCCGACACGGTGAGAAGAAAATTGACGAGTGGATGGATAACCACGATGTATGCCGAAAGCTGCGTATCAGTCCGAGGACATTGCAAACGCTTCGAGATAACGGAACACTTGCATTCAGCAAGATTGGTAACAAGACTTACTACCGTCCAGAAGATGTTGAACGCATTATCAGGATTGTAGAAGATAGACGCAAGGAAGCCAAATGGAGAGGTAGAACCATTTAACTGAGTGGAATGACTGAACTAACAACAAATAATACTAAAAGCGTATGAACAATGAGATTAGAGAAAAAGACCATGAGTGGGTAAAGATGTTCCACTCAAACATCGACAGACTATTGGTGTCGATTGAGAAAATGTTTGAGAGCCGACAGCCAGGTGCGTTCAACGATGAACTGCTGACTGACAAAGAAGTCGCCCATATCTTGAAAGTGAGCAGAAGGACTTTGCAGGATTACCGCAACAACGGTATCTTATCCTACATTCAGGTGGGCGGTAAAATCCTCTACCGCACCTCCGATGTGCAACGAACCATTATGAGTGGATTCAAGGAGGCGTATAGGTTGAAGGACGATAACGATTAATCTACTAAATGTGCGATTATTTGTTGTTTAATTTGCTATTATAATAATTTGTCACTATATTTGCATCGTATTGTATATAAAATATTTGCTGAGATGCCTTGGATGAGAACAAAATGAATGGTATATTTGTAAATCATATTAGTAATAAATTGTATTCAAAATGGCAGAGTTGAAAAATGTTAATTTAAAGTTTCAATCCACAATAGAAAGTAAGGTTGGCCTTTCTGTTAATGAGATTATCAATCAGAGTTATGATGATATAATAACCGCTATTGAAAAAAAATATAATAAAAAATTAACC
>JAZNHX010000147.1:0-3325 GCA_045577115.1 Faecalimonas sp.
ATGAAAAAAATACTAATGATTTGCCACGGCAGTAGATAGAAAAGGTGGTGTAATCGTTGGAATTTCAATGCTTTTAGAATTGGATGTGTCTGGTTTACAACTATTTTACAACTTTTGAAGAGAATAAGCATTAAGGAGTAACAGGCGCTGGTTTTGGCGCCTGTTTTTTTAAAAATGCAAAAGGATAATTGACCTCTGAAATTGGTCAGTATAAAATAAAAGAAATATTACTTGAGGAGGAGAAAATGTCTAAAGGGTATAATATCTTATTTATTACTACAGATCAGGAGCATTTCTTTAGTGAATACCCAGAAGGTACAGAATATAAGGCCAGGAAGCTTCTATCTGAGATGGGAACGACTTTTGAGAAGCATTATGTGTGCTCAAACATGTCAACTTCTTCTCGTTCTGTAATTTATACGGGAACACATATTACAGATACAAAAATGATAGACAATACCGATTTTCCATGGCAGGGTGCACTCGATGAATCTGTAACGACTATCGGTGACAGAATGAGAGAGGCTGGCTATTATACTGCTTACAAAGGAAAGTGGCATATGGGAAAAGAAAGTATTCTGGAGGAAAATGCAGAAAAACTTACAAGTCTTGAAGGATATGGATTTGCTGACTGGGGAGGCAAAGACTATATTGGCTCAATGCATGAGGGGTATGAAGCTGACCCAATCATTGCACAGGAAGCCATAGACTGGCTTGAAGATAAAGGAAAGAAATTGAATGATGATGGTGTACCGTTTTTCCTTGCTGTAAATATGGTGAATCCTCATGATATTATGGAATATGATAATACTGGATTTGAGAGCATGATGCTTGAACTTGGCGGTGCTCCTGATGATCCTGTATATCAGAAAAAATATGATGTTAAGGCTCCTGCCAGCTGGAATATGGATTTAAATGCAGATGATGTTCCGCAGGCAATTCGTAACTACCATGATAGATGGACTATGCAGGCCGGAGATATAACGAGGGAAGAAGACTGGAGAGATTATCAGGACTATTATCTTAACTGTATTCAGGATAGTGATAATAGTCTGATGAAAATCATTTCAGCTGTAAAAGAGAATGATATGCTGGATAATACGATTATTGTATTTACAGCTGATCATGGTGAACTTCATGGAAGCCATGCGCTTAAAGGTAAAGGTGGAATGCTGTACGATAACAACATACATGTTCCACTGATAATCGTTCACCCTGACTATGAAGGCAACAAAGCTGTTTCGGCAATAACAAGCCATATGGATCTTGCGCCTACTTTTATTGATATAGCAGGTAAATCAAGTGAACAACTTGCAGGAAGCAGCCTTATAAACCTTATGGATGGAAAAGAAACGGCAATACGTGAAGGAGCGCTTTTCTGCTTTGAAATGTTGTCTCTTGCTACAATGGATGTTGGAATGGGCCCAGAGGGTAAACCTGAGTTCTCTTTTAAACCTGAACAAAGGGGAATGGTCCGCGGAATTACTACAGACAGATATAAATATGCGAGATATTTTGGACCTATGGGGTTCAACATGCCGGAGACTTTAGATGAAATTATGGAACATAATGACGTTCAGTTATTTGATTTAAAAAATGATTCGGATGAACTGATTAATCTTGCATCAGATCCAATTGCAAATAAGGAACTGATTTTAGAAATGAATGGCAAACTTAATGACCTGATCAGAAAAGAAATCGGCAACGATGAGGGTCAGGAAGTTAAAGAATGTCTTAAAATATTTGGATAAGCAGGAGATACATACTTTGGAAAATCATAGAACTTACGCCATGCTGGCAAAGCCTGTTTCCGGTAAATGCAATTTAAAATGTGAATATTGTTATTATCTTGGAAAAGAAAAAGTTTTGAAACAGCAAGCGACTCTCATGCCGGAAGAAATTCTTGATTTGTATATAAAACAGAATATTGAAATGCATGGTAAAGAAGCTGTAATAGAGTTTGCATGGCATGGCGGTGAGCCTATGCTTGCGGGACTGGATTTCTACGAGAAAGTCATTCGTCTTCAGCAGAGATACGGCGCTGACAGAAACGTTCATAATTCTATTCAAACTAATGGTACGTTGATCACTGATGAGTGGTGCGAATTTTTCAAAGAGCATAAATTTGACATCGGTGTAAGTATTGATGGCCCTGAAAAATTACATAATGCTTATCGAAAAAGAAATAACGGTGAAGGATCTTTTGAGGAGACTATGAGAGGCATTAAGTTGCTTCAAAAACATGAAATCCCATTCAGTGCCTTGACTACAGTTAATAATATCAATATGGAACATCCATTGCATGTATACCGCTTTCTGCGGGAACTAACAGACTATATTCAATTCTTACCTGTTGTGGAACGCATAGATAAAGAAACTCTTGCTCCTTTTTCTGTTACACCTGAAGGATATGGCAGCTTCTTGTGTACTATTTGGGATGAATGGATGACTTTTGATACCGGTAAGATAAATGTCCAGATGTTTGATATAACATTAGGCAACCTTCAAGGACAGGCTTCGACTCTATGTGTACACAATCCAGTGTGCGGACATTCAGGCAGTATAGAAGTTAATGGTGATGTGTATTCCTGTGATAGATTTGCCTTTCCGACTTTCAAATTAGGAAATATTACGAAAGAACCGTTGTATGAAATCATGGAAAAGAACAGAAACTTCGGTCTTCATAAAACTTATGGACTTGCTAATGAATGTTTTGATTGCGAGTATCTGAAGCTTTGCTTCGGTGGCTGTCCTAAAGATAGATTTGATGACAAGAAGAATTATCTGTGCAACGGATATAAAAAATTCTTTTCACATATTGTAAAGAACATTAAATAAGAGGAAACATTTGCATGAAAAAAGTACTAATGATCTGCCACGGCAACATATGCCGTTCGACAATGGCTGAATTCGTTATGAAGGACATGGTGCGCAAGGCCGGTCTGGAAGACAATATATACATTGAATCTGCTGCAACGAGCAGGGAAGAAATCGGAAACGACACGCACCCGGGTACAAAGCGCAAACTGACTGAAGCCGGTGTGCCGTTCACAAAGCGCAGGGCGCGTCAGGTTACGAAGGCGGACTATGATGAATTTGATTATCTCGTTATAATGGATCAGAACAATTACCGGAATCTGTTCCGTATCATAGGCGATGACCCGGAAGAAAAGGTGTACAAGTTGCTGGACTTTGCCGGCAAGGACAGAGACATCGCAGACCCTTGGTACACAGGTAATTTTGATGACACATATGATGATGTCATCGAGGGATGCGAAGCACTGCTGGAACATTTAACTGAAAAATAGATTCACATCAATGATAA
>JAZNHX010000148.1:0-6472 GCA_045577115.1 Faecalimonas sp.
GTCAGTGTAAAACACTGTTTACAATAGCGCACGTTTTCCCGCGCCTTTGTCATCGTTCCGGCAAGTCGCTCCACTTGCTCCTTCGGCATATTTATAATATGAAACGCCAAACGCTGTGCAGTCTTCACGCCGATTCCCGGAAGTCTTGACAATTCTTCTATTAATTTACTGATTTGACTACTGTAATAATCCATTTGTGAGTCTCCTATAACGAGTTTGCTTGCAAACTCGTGCACGGGGCACGATTGCGAAGCAATAATTACCTTGCCCGTGCCCCTGCGCATCCGTGCGGAGCATTCTAAGTCGCTTGCGACTTAGAATGGCATTCCCGGCATTCCTGCTCCAAGTCCACCTGTAAGTCTTGACATCGCAGATGCAGAAGCCTCTTCCACCTTGCGAAGCGCTTCGTTGGTTGCAGCTACAATCAAATCCTCTAACATTTCGATATCGTCCGGATCCACAACTTCCTCATCTAATTTTACCTTGAGTACTTCTCTTGTTCCGGAAACTGTAATCTCAACTGCACCGCCACCTGCCGTTGCAGTAAATTCCTTTGTCTCCATTTCCTTTGCCTGCTCCTCCATCTGCCTCTGCATCTTCTGAGCCTGCTTCATGAGATTTGCCATATTTCCCGGCATTGCTCCTCCCGGGAATCCTCCGCGTTTTGCCATGTTATTACCTCCTAGTCTTCAATCGTGATATCCATTTGAATTAATTTTTCTATATCGACAAAACTGTCTTCGAACCTGCGCCCTTCTTCCACATGGCGCACCTCAATTTCAATCGTCTTACCAATTTTATCTGCAATCAGAGAACGAATCTCCTCCTTGTGACCTTCTGTTCCTGCAACACCTGCAGCCACTTCATCATCAAACACAAGTAGTAGCTGGTCTTGATTGCCCACGCTGAGTCTTGCCTGTTTCAAATATACTCTCAGCATTCCGGATGCCTGGTTTCGAATGGCAGGAAAGTTCTGCACCACCTTCTGTACATCCTCGTGAAGTGCCTTCGGAAGTTCCGGTTTCAGTTGTTCTTTCGGACCCTCTTCGCCTCGGTTCACATACACTACCTCAGCCCTGGGAGATGAGACGCCCTGCTCTACCTTCTCCTCTACCGCACGAATTCTGTCAAGCAAACTGTCCTCATTTACTTCCATCTCCGGCTTACAGAGCTTAATCAACGCCACTTCCAGCATAACACGCTTCTGCGTCGCATATTTTAACTGATTAGAAAGTTCTGAGAAAATGCGGATATAACGAATCAACGTGTCATAATCCACCATCTCGCTCTCTTCCTTTAACTGTGCTAGATTCTCTGTGGAAACGTCCAGCACATCCTCCATGTTATCGGAACTTTTGGCCAACAGAAGATTACGCATATACCATGTGAAGTCCGTTGCGAGTTGACTAAGTTCTCTCCCCTGCATAATAAGTTCTTCCAGTGTTCCAAGCACTTTAACCACGTCTCTGTGAAGAATCTCACGAAGGAGCTTACTAAACACATCCGTATCAACTGCACCAAGTACTTCCAGTACATGGTCATAGGTTAATTTCTGTCCCAGGTAAAATGCGATACACTGATCAAGAAGACTTAAGGCATCTCTCATAGAGCCATCTGCCGCCTTCGCAATATAGCGAATCGCCTTCTCTTCCACCTCGACGCCTTCCTTATCCATCAATTCAGACAGACGCGCCGCAATGGTATCTATTGTAATGCGTTTAAAATCATATCTCTGACATCTGGACAGAATCGTAATCGGAATCTTGTGAACCTCCGTCGTCGCCAAAATGAAGATAACATACTCCGGCGGCTCTTCCAATGTCTTAAGCAGTGCATTAAACGCTCCTATAGAGAGCATATGCACCTCATCAATAATGTAAACCTTGTATTTTCCTTCGGTTGGACGATATGCAACCTCCTCGCGAATCTCACGAATGTTATCCACACCGTTATTCGATGCAGCATCAATCTCAATCACATTCATGGATGTGCCCGCGCTGATAGCCTTGCACATCTCGCACTCGCCGCAAGGACTTCCTTCCACCGGATTCAAGCAATTCACTGCCTTTGCAAATATCTTCGCAACCGTTGTCTTACCGGTTCCTCTGGTTCCACAGAAAAGATAAGCATGCCCAATACGATTGGCCTTTATTTGATTTTGTAATGTTTGACTAATATGGTCCTGTCCCTTGACTTCGTCAAATTCTCCCGGACGGAACTTACGATATAAGGCTGTGTATGACATATCCTTCCTCCTTTACCCTTACAGTATAGTATACCCCATTTCACGTTTTGTGGCAATGCTATTTTATTTGCATTATATATAGAAGCGAGTTATAATAACCACGACTAGAACAAATGAAAAAGGATTATCACTATGAATCAAGAACAACTCTACGACAGACTAATCGAATTAGGCGCACAGGGCGAAATCGTTCCTGACAGAAGCATTCTGAAAACTCCGGAGCAGATTGAAGCAATTAAAAAAAGTGCAGCTCTCAATACTGCTATTTTAGACCATGTCGCAAAGCACATTTGTGCAGGAATGAGCACGGCAGATATAGACAAGTTAGTGTTTGACTACACCACAGAACAAGGCGGAATCCCTGCCCCGTTAGGATACGAAGGATTCCCTAAAAGTGTATGCACCTCTCTCAACAATGAAATCTGTCACGGAATACCGGATGAGAACGTGATTTTGCAGGAAGGTGACATTATCAACGTAGACGTTTCCACTATATTAAATGGATATTATTCAGACGCATCCCGTATGTTTGCCATTGGAAATGTGTCGGACCGTGCAAAGCAGCTTCTGAAAGTAACTGAAGAATGCGTGGAACTCGGCCTTGTAGCGGCAAAACCTTGGGGACATCTCGGTGACATCGCAGATGCCATCAATACTCACGCTCAAAAACAGGGTTACTCCGTTGTAGAGGATATCGGAGGGCACGGAATCGGTCTCGAATTCCATGAGGAACCATTCGTGAGTTATGTTGCTCCGAGGGGCACAGAAATGGTACTGGTTCCGGGTATGATGTTTACGATAGAACCGATGATTAACGAAGGAAGTCCTGATTTTTTCATCGATGAAGATAACGGTTGGACCGTATATACTGAGGATGATGGATTGTCCGCGCAGATCGAGTATATGGTATTGGTGACAGAGACTGGGGTAGAGGTATTGACGAAATAATATGATAAAGGGTGTGGATAGTAAAAAATTTATCCACACCCTTAAATAATATCGTTTTTAAATTAAAATTTTAGCTAAAATTTTCTTTACCTTAGCCGGAGTATTATTCACGCAGAGTCCCGGTCTGTGCGCATCCTCCGGATAGAAGATTCGATAATCTCCTTCCTCCACGATACTTGCATCGATTACTTTTGGTTCTTCTAAAAACTTAACGTCTTTTTCCGGATTATATTTCTCGGTAACTTTTAACTTGGAGGTCTCTGCAAACTCCATACGCTCAACACCTTTTACAATGTACTGAATATCTACATATTTTTCATGAGCCTCATAACGCGCCTGCTCCGGATATTTCGTTTCGTATTCCTGGACCATATAATACAGTTCCTTATCCACATCGTATCTTCCGCATTCGACGGTTTCCCAATCCAAATCTTCAATAAGCTCAAGTGCTCTTGCTAATTTCTGTTCCATTTTGAATTCCTCCATGAGTTGTTGTTTTATCTCGTTACTTGTAAATGCTGTCTGAATAGCATTCACAGTGCATTGATTCAGTGTGTCTCTTGATAACTGCAGTTGCTCTCGAACAACCTGTTCTTCGCCAAATAGACTCGTTCCACTGACAGTTCGGTTATCTGTGTGGATGGATACCAGTAATCCTTCGTCCATGAATTGCTTTAATGGGTAATCCTTCGGACTCGCCACCGCTTTCGTCTGAAAATTACTGGTCGGACACATCTCTATGCCAATCCCTTTTTCTTTACAGCGTTTGCAAAGTTCAGGACTTTTCTCCAAAGCAATCCCGTGGCCAAGACGTTTTGCCCCAAGTTCTATGGCTTCGCGAATGTTATCCACATTTCCACACTCTCCTGAGTGGATTGTAAACGGAATTCCCCATTCTTTTGCCCGTATGAACAGTTCACGGAACAAACTCGTCGGAAAGGCTGATTCATCTCCTGCTAAATCCAACGCACAGACGCCTTTTCCAACAAACTCGCATGCCTCTGTAAGCATCTGCATGTTCTGTTCCAAAGAGTGATGGCGCATTGCACACACAATCACAGAAGCAAATACTTTGTATTCCCTCTCGCCGGCTTTCAAACCCTCTACTACACTTGCGATCACTTCTCTGCAACTAAGTCCTTGTTCTGTGGACAGCATCGGTGCGAAACGAACTTCAATATATCGCACATGTTCTTTTGACACATCTCTGACCAGTTCGTACGCCGCCCGTTTCAAACCTTCTTTGGTCTGCAAACAACGAAGAGGTAAGTCAAACTTTTCCAAATATTCGGTTAGACTCGTACAGTCGGGACGAACCATTAGTTTCTCTTTCAGTTCCTCCCGCTTATATACAACGCCCTGCTGCCTTAACATTTCATCAACAAAATCGACATTTAGAGAACCATCCAAATGACAATGCAATTCTACTCTCATTTTTCACCCCAGAAATCAACCGGCTCATAATCCTGCAATTTCGCCAAAAACCCTTTTTGTTGCAATTCTTCTTGAATGATATCCAAAGTCTGTTCATCCTCTGCCACTATCGTATGATAATGATAATTGGATGTCAGATTCATCAAATTCGTAGACTTCCCACTTGTGATGCCCTCCATATACTGACGCACATCACGGCGCGACTTGATATTCATATCTGCTTTAATGACACCGTAAACCTTATGGTATACGAAGACATTTTCCACCTTTGCGCCAAGATCTACAAACAGGTTGAGTTCTTCCTCCACCTGCTCATCCGTATGAATCACCTTGAACACGCGACTTGCCTGGTTCTCTTTCTGAATTACATAACCGCGATGAGTGGATATCACATCTACGCCATTGGCACGAATGAGTGCCATATCCTGCACGATAATCTGTCGGCTCACTTCCAGTTTGCGTGCCAAATCCGTACCTGCAACAGGCTGACCGCTGTTTTTTAATATTTTCAAAATCTGTTCTCTTCGTTCCTGTCCACTAAGTGCCATTCCTTCTACATTACCTTTCTGTGCTAACGTTTCACTTCATATATAGTGTACACCAAGGTCAGTTGGTTGGCAATATTTTCTATCATTTAGACCATTCCCGCAAGACGTGGTAATCCCATAGATATGAATGGTACATACGTCACAAGCAGAAGACCAACCAAAATCGCCACATAATAAAGGAGCATGTACGGCATGACCTTCGCAAGACTCGTTTTTCCAACCTTAATCGCAACAAAAAGAGTATTTCCAACCGGAGGTGTAATATTTCCGATGCACAGGTTGTATACCAATATCAATCCAAACTGAATTGGGTTCATTCCGAAGGTCTTCACAATTGGTAAAAACAGCGGCGTGAAGATGAGAATCGCCGGAGTCACGTCCATAAATGTTCCTGCTATTAGCAGAATCACATTCATAATCAAAAGAATGATAATCGGGTTATTTGTAATTCCAAGAAGTGCACTCGAAATTGCCTGCGGAATCTGCGTAAATGCCATCACCCATCCAAGGATGTTGGATACACCAATTAAAAAAACAATCATACCACTCATTTTTGCGCTACTCACTACAATGTCCCAAAAGAATTCAAGCGTAATATTCTTATAACAGATACCAAGGATTAATGCATACACGACTGCGATAGCCGAGCCTTCTGTTGCCGTGAACACACCAGCTACAATTCCACCGATGACCACCACGATGAGGGAGAGAGACGGAAGTGCACGAAGCGTGGCCACGCCGAGGTTCTTCCAATCGAATTTCCCTGGTCTTCCTCTGTAGCCTTTCTTTCTGGCAATCAATACCGCCACCACAATACAACACAGTGCCCAGATAATCCCCGGAATATAACCCGCAAGGAACAGGGCCGCAACCGATGTTCCACCTGAAACAAGCGAATAAGTGATTAACGCATTCGATGGAGGAATGAGTAATCCTGCCGGTGCAGATGCCGCATTCGTCGCCGCGCAGAGTGCCGGGTCATACCCTTGTTCTTCCTCACCGTCACGCACCATACTCCCCACCGCTGCCGCTGCCGCAGACGCCGAACCGGAGATGGCTCCAAACAGTGCATTTGCACCTACATTTGTAACCAGTAAAGCACCCGGAAGTTTTCCCAATATGGCAAGCACAAAATCCACCAGCCGTTTTGCAATTCCTCCCTGATTCATCAGATTCCCTGCAAGAATAAAAAATCCAATTGCAGTCAAACTGAATTTGCTCATACCCACAAAAGTCCTCTGGGCCGCAGTCAACACAGACACATCAAGTGGCACTACTAACAAGATAGCCGACAATG
>JAZNHX010000149.1:0-9179 GCA_045577115.1 Faecalimonas sp.
AAATAAGATGCGTGCTGAAGGAAAAATCGAATTCAAAGATATCCCGGTTAACGTATACAAAAAATCAGTTAAAGATGAATTAAAAGAAGGTAACTTTACAAAAGAAGATTTAATCCGTATTTTCCGTGACATGACAATCTGTCGTGAATTCGAAGATATGTTAAATCAAATCAAAACACAGGCTAAATATGCTGATGTTGAGACTACATACCCAGGTCCGGCTCACCTTTCTCTTGGACAGGAAGCAGCAGCTGTAGGACAGGCTTACTTATTAGGAAAAGAAGATTTCACATTTGGTAGCCACAGAAGCCATAGTGAAATTCTTGCAAAGAGTTTATCATGTATCGAAAAACTCAGCGATGAAGAACTTATGGAAGACATGAAGAACTTCTTCGACGGAGCTACATTAAACGGTATTCTTCAAGACAGCAAAGCAGGAGATGATGTAAAAGAATTAGCAATCGAATTCATCCTTTACGGAGCACTTTCAGAGTTATTTGCTCGTGAAAATGGTTTCCACAAAGGACTTGGCGGTTCTATGCATGCATTCTTCCTTCCATTCGGTGTTTATCCAAACAACGCATTGGTAGGTGGTTCTGCAACAATCACAACAGGAGCAGCTCTCTTCAAGAAAGTAAACGACAAAGAAGGCGTATGTATCGCTAACTTAGGTGATGGTTCAATGGCTCGTGGTCCTGTTTGGGAAGCACTTTCATTTGCAACTATGGACCAATACAAAACACTTTGGGAAGAAAGCAAAAACGGTGGACTTCCACTTATCTTCCACATCAATAACAACAGTTATGGTATGGGTGGACAGACATGTGGTGAAACTATGGGTTACGGCGAACTTGCACGTATGGGTGCAGGTGTTACTGAAAGCCAGTTACACGCAGAGAGAATCGATGGTTACAATCCATTAGCAGTTATCGATGCTTACCGTCGTAAATTGCCATTGGCTAAGAGCGGTGAAGGCCCTGTATTCTTAGATGTAGTAACATACCGTCTCCTTGGACACTCTACATCTGACCAGAATGCATACAGAACAAAAGAAGAAATCGATGCTTGGAAAGAACAAGATCCATTGGTAACATACAGAAAAGCACTTGTAGAAGCTGGTGTTGCTGATGACAGCGTATTTGAAGAAATCTGGGCTAAGACAAAAGAAAGAATGGCTCGTATCTGCCGCTTAGCAGCTGATACAGAAAAGACACCATATCTTGATTTTGTAAAAGATCCTGCAATCGTTGAAAGATTAATGTACAACAATGGAAAACAACGCAGCATGGATACAACAAGAGAAGCAGCTGTGACAGGACCAAAGGAAAGCTGTAAACGTTACACAGACATCCTTAAGAAAGTTCGTACACACTACGATGCAAACGGAAAAGAAGTAAGCGCTATGAAACGTTACAACATCCGTGATGCTATCTTTGAACCAATGTTCAATAAATATTATGAAGACCCAACACTCATCTCTTATGGTGAAGATGTTCGTGACTGGGGCGGTGCATTTGCTGTTTATCGTGGATTTACAGATGTAATTCCTTACTCAAGATTGTTTAACTCACCAATCGCTGAAACAGCTATCGTTGGTACAGCAGTAGGTTATACAATGTGTGGTGGACGTGCAGTAGTTGAACTTATGTACGGTGACTTCATCGGATGTTGTGGAGATGAAATCTTCAACCAGATGGCTAAATGGCAGGCAATGAGTGCAGGTATCCTTAAGATGCCATTAGTACTCCGTGTATCTGTTGGTTCTAAATACGGTGCTCAGCACTCTCAAGACTGGACAGCTATGTGTGCACACGTACCAGGACTTAAGGTTTGCTTCCCGGCAACACCTTATGAAGCAAAAGGTTTGATGCAAGCAGCTCTTAATGGAACAGACCCAGTTGTATTCTTTGAAAGCCAGAGAATCTATGACATCGGTGAAAAATTCCACGAGGGCGGAGTTCCAGAAGGTGAATACGAAATCGAAATCGGTGATGTTAACATTGTTAAACCAGGTTCAGATATTACAATGCTTACAATCGGTGCTACTCTTTACCGTGCATATGAAGCAGCAAAAGAGTTAGAAGAAAAATATGGAGTATCTGTAGAGTTAATCAACTTACACAGTTTGGCTCCACTTGATTACACAAAGATTCTTGAATCTGTTAAAAAGACAGGTAAAGTGGTTATGGCTTCTGATGCTTGTGCAAGAGGTTCATTCCTTGATGACGTAGCTAAGAACATTACAGAACTTGCATTTGATTACTTAGATGCACCTCCTGTAATTGTAGGCGCTCAGAACTGGATTACACCTCCGTTTGAGTATGATGAATTCTTCTTCCCACAAAAAGAATGGATTATGGATGCAATCAATGAAAAGATTATGCCATTAGAAGGGTACAAACCACTTACAAACGTAACACCTGTAGAACAGATGAGAAAGCTTAAATTAGGTGTTTAATTGTAATAAGAGGTAGTAAATATGAATCAGATTCGTAGAGAAAAAATACGAAAATATATTCAAGAAAAAGGTGCCGTATCGATCAAAGAACTTACCGAACTTTTTCCGGATGTGAGTGTCATGACCATTCATCGTGACCTCGCAAAACTAGAAGAGGAGCGTCTAATCATCCGCACCAGAGGCGGTGCCATGGCAATCAATCATCATGGCGTCACCGAAGGTAAACTTGAGACGAGAATGCAGAGTAATGTTGTGGAAAAACGCGAGATTGCGCAGAAAGCACTAGACCTCATCTACACGGACAGTACCATATTCTTTGATGCAGGAACTTCCTGTATGGCATTGGCACAGGCGTTGCCTGATATTGAACTGAATATTTTTACTACGGCACCAAATATAGCAGTGGAATTATCCCACTTAGTGAATCCAACAATTCATATGTGTGGCGGCACACTGAACCGTGCAAATCAGGCGGTGTCAGGTGCCAGCACACTGGCGATGCTGGAACATATCAATATCGCAACAGCGTTTATCGGTGTGTCAGGTTATACGCAGGACGGTGGATTTACATGTGGAAAAGAGGACGAGATGCAGGTAAAGCGTCTTATTATGAAAAAAGCAGCTCGCAAGGTCATTCTGATGGACAGTTCCAAATGCGGAAAGATTTTCCCATACATGTTTGGGAAACTGGAGGATGTAGACTACATCATCAGCGATGGAAATCTGCCGGAGGAATTCTTAAAACTTGCAGAGGAAGCGAATGTAACTGTACTATAATCGAGAGGAAATCGTATGAGGAATTATTTTGTAGAAAGTCACGAATATAATCCTTGGAAAAACCTGGCGATAGAAAAACACCTGGCTGACAAAGTTCAGTCAGGTGATTTATTATTCTATCTATGGCAAAATGACAGAACCGTTGTTATCGGACGTAATCAGAATGCACTCAGAGAGTGTAAGGCCCAGTTTTTAGAAGAGGAAGGTGGTTATCTCGCCCGCAGAAGTACTGGTGGTGGCGCGGTTTATCATGATATGGGGAATCTCTGTTTCACCTTTTTGGCGTCTCCGGAGCGTTATGACCTAGAGAGACAGATGAAGGTGGTACAGATGGCCTGCCGAAAGTTTGGTATAGAGACAGAATTTTCGGGAAGAAATGATATTATTACAACAGATGGATATAAGTTCTCGGGGAATGCATTTTCAGTTAATAAGAGATGCAAAATCCACCACGGGACATTAATGATAGATTTAGATAAAAAGAAACTTTCTCGCTACTTGACTCCATCAGAGGAGAAGATGAAGGCGAAAGGTGTAAAATCCGTGGAGTCCAGAGTATGTAATCTGAAAGATCTTAATGCAGATGTTACGGTGGAAGCGATGAAGAAGGCACTTCTGGAAGCTTTTGCAGAAGAGTACGGCGAGTATGAACGTATTGGACTCGTGGAGGATGCGGATGCATGTACTTGTGCGGGTTCTTGTGGCTCCGGCAATGTGAGGATATGCTCCTTGGCAACGCGGGAGTTCCAAGAAACATATAACATGTATTCCTCATGGGAATGGCGCTATGGCAAGTCTCCGGAATGTGAAGTGGTTCACAGTAAGCGTTTTCCATGGGGAGAAGTGCAGGTGCATTTGAGACTCAAGAATCTGCATATTGAAGAGTGCAAGGTGTATTCTGATTCGTTAGATGTGGAATTCCCGGATAGGTTAGAAAAAGTGTTGATAAATCAGAGGTTTGACATGCAAAATGTGGAGACCAATGATGAGAAAATATGTGAAGTAACAAAATGGTTGGCGCAGGATTAGTTCTGCGCCTTTTTCTGCAACTACAAAATTGTATACAATTATACAAAAATACAAAAAAGGTATTGAAATTCTTGGAAATTAGTGCTACAATCTCTCATAAGATTATTAATAAAGGGAGAGATATTATTATGAAAAAGAGATTACTTTCACTTTTACTCGTAGTTGCATTTGTATTTGCACTTGTTGCATGTGGTAACACAGACAGCGAAGCAGATGGAGAAAAGGTAAAAGCTACAAAAATGACAATGGGTACAGGCGGTACAGCAGGTACATATTATGGTTACGGCGGAGTTCTTGGTCAATACATTAAGAGCAAAGCAGGTATCGAGGTAACAGTTGTTTCTACAGATGGTTCTAAGGCTAACATCCAAGGTGTTGATGCAGGTAACTATCAGCTTGGTACAGTTCAATCTGATGTTATGGCATACGCTTGGGAAGGAACACGTGCATTTGAAGAAGATGGTAAAGTAGATTCATTCCGCGTAGTTGCAGGTCTTTATGCAGAGGCTGTACAACTTATCACAATGAACAAGGACATCAAATCAGTTGCTGACTTAAAAGGAAAATCAGTTTCTATCGGTGCTCCTGGTTCGGGTGTTTACTTCAATGCAGTAGATGTATTGGAAGCAGCAGGACTTACAGAAAAAGATATAAAACCTCAATATCAGTCATTTGCCGACAGTGCAGACGCTCTGAAAGATGGAAAAATTGATGCTGCATTTATCGTAGCAGGACCTCCGACACCGGCAATCACAGAACTTTGCACAACAAACGAAGCATACTTAGTACCAATCGATGGTGATGTTTCTAAGAAACTTATGGATGCTTGCCCATTCTATACAGAGCATGTAATTCCGGCAGAAACATACCCAGGACAGGACAAAGATGTAACAACAGTTACTGTAAAAGCTACATTGATTGTAAGTGCTTCAGCAACAGAAGATGATGTTTACAAATTGACAGCAGCTATCTTTGATAACATTGATGCAATTACAAAGGAAAATGGAAAAGGTGCAGAGCTTAGCATTGCAAATGCAACAAGCGGTATGACAGTTCCGTTCCACGCAGGTGCTGCTAAATATTTCGCAGAAAAAGGCGTTAACGTAGAAACGAAATAATCTAAGTAATGATTTCTTTGGCTGTGACGAGTTTCGTCGCAGCCGTTTTAATGCAACAGGAGGTATTTATGAATTTATTCAAGAAAAAGGTTGCTACAGAACCTGCAGAGCCAATGGATTTGGATGCGGTAATGAAAAAATTCGACCGTGAGTCCAATGTCCGTGTTTGGGAGGGGACTCCTAAGATCTTGGTGAACATTGTTTTAGCAACATTTGCGCTATTTTGTATTTATGTGACACTCTTCACTAGCTGGTTGGAAGAGATTCGTCTCACTTCATTTATGGCATTTATCGTACTCATTGGTTATCTTGTATATCCGGTGAAAAAGGGACAGCAGAAGGTCAATTCAATGCCATGGTATGACTGGGTACTTATGATTCTCGGAACAGGGTCGTTTTTGTATTTTACATTTAATGCGATGAGCATCATTCAGCAAGGAAGTAAGTTCGAATTCTATCAAGTAATTATCGGTATTATCGGTGTACTTTCTTTGGCTGAGGTATGTCGCCGAAGTGTAGGTCTTCCGATTTTGTTTGTAGCAGGAGCACTTTTAATCTATGCCCTTGTTGTGCTTCCAAACCCAACTTTCAGCGGAAAGCTTACATATATGATTTCTTACTTGTTCTACAGCAAGGAAGGTATCTTATCAACACCGGTCAATGTTTGTTCGAAATTTATTGTAGTGTTTATTATATTTGGTTCTTTCTTGGAAAGAACGGGTATCGCAGATTTCTTTATTAATATTGCAAATGCTGTTGTAGGTGGTTTCTCAGGTGGTCCTGCAAAGGTTGCAGTAGTTGCAAGTGCGATGGAAGGTATGGTATCAGGTTCTTCTGTGGCAAATACAGTTGGTTCCGGCTCTGTTACGATTCCGCTTATGAAGAAAACGGGTTACAAGCCGGAGTTTGCGGCGGCAGCAGAGGCATCTGCTTCTACCGGTGGACAGATTATGCCACCAATTATGGGTGCTGCAGCATTCTTAATGGCAGACTATGTTGGTGTTCCTTACAGCAATATCGTAGTTCGTGCGATTCTGCCGGCAGTACTTTACTTTGCGGGTATCTTTATCGCAGTACATCTGGAAGCGAAAAAAGAAGGACTCCGCGGTTTGACAAAAGAAGAACTACCTAAGATTCTTCCTCTTCTTAAGAAGGTGTATTTGTTAATCCCGTTGATTCTTTTGATTTATTTAGTAGGAACTAGCCAACGATCAATCCAATACGCAGCAGCAATTGCAATTGTAGCAGCGATTGTAGTAAGTCTTTTCAATAAAGAAGACCGCATTACTCCTAAGAAGATATTCGAGGCACTTGCAGCAGGTGGTCAGGGTATGATTACAGTTGCAGCAGCTTGTGGTGTCGCAGGTATCATTGCAGGAACAATCACAATGACAGGTCTTGCCAATATGATGATTAATGGTATCGTTCAATTGGCAGGAAATCAGGTTATTATCGCATTATTCCTTACAATGCTTTGCTGTATCGTGCTTGGTATGGGTGTTCCAACGACAGCAATCTACTGTATTATGGCGGCAACTTGCGCTCCGATTCTGACCCGTATGGGTGTTCCGGCATTGGCAGCACATTTCTTTGTGTTCTACTTTGGTATTGTGGCAGACTTAACGCCACCGGTAGCATTAGCGGCTTACGCAGGTGCAGCAATTGGTCAGGCAAACCCGATGAAGACAGCATTTACGGCAACAAAGCTTGCTATCGGTGCATTTATCGTACCATACGTATTTGCATTAAATCCGGCAATGCTCTTTATCGACACAACGGCAGGCGAAGTTATCTTAATCTGTATCACTTCATTCGTGGGAATCTTTGCAGTGTCATCATCACTCGAGGGTTACTTCTTACATCATATGAGATGGTATGAAAGAATTGTGTGTGTAATCGGTGGATTATTGCTTATTTATCCGGGTGTAGTTACGGATGTGATTGGCCTTGGAATGGTTGCGGTTGTTTTGGTTGCACAGATTCTGACAAGAAAGAAAAGTGAAAAAGTTACATTGTAAAAGTTTGGAAAAAATGTTTTTAAGGCGCGGGATTTAAACTCCTGTGCCTTTTTTGTGGGGTTTGCTCATTTGCCAAGATGAAGTGCATTTGCTTAGTGATATTTGGAAGAAAGTATGTTATACTACATATAAATCTTGCTATTCCAGAAGTTTGTTAAGAAGGTAATTTTTAACAGTTTTATTCTTTGGAAGATATGTTATAATGAGACTTTAAAGAGACGAGGAGGACGAAACATGACGGACGTGACAATTACAGATTCAATTTTATATGTAGGTGTGGATGACAAGACGATCGATTTATTTGAGAGCCAGTATGAGGTTCCGAATGGAATATCATATAACTCTTATGTGATTTTGGATGAAAAGGTTGCCCTGATGGATACCGTTGATGCGAGAGGAACGGAAGAATGGCTTGTGAACTTGGATAAGGCATTGGACGGTAGAAGCATTGATTATCTAGTGGTTTCTCATATGGAGCCGGACCATGCAGGCAATATTAAGAACCTCATCGACAGATATCCAGAGATGCAGATTGTGGGAAATGCAAAGACGTTTGCCATGATTCCGCAATTCTTTGATGTAGATATCACAGAGAAAAGTATTACAGTAAAAGAAGGAGATACATTGAGTCTTGGAAAACACACGCTTCAGTTCTTTATGGCTCCGATGGTACACTGGCCGGAGGTTATGGTAGCATATGAGCAGTCAGAGAAGATTTTGTTCTCTGCAGACGGCTTCGGAAAATTCGGTGCACTTGACACAGACGAAGCTTGGACATGCGAAGCGAGACGCTATTACTTTAATATTGTTGGAAAATATGGTGCACAAGTACAGGCACTTTTAAAGAAAGCAGCCACTCTTGATATTCGGGTGATTTGTCCTCTCCACGGACCGATTTTGAAAGAAGATTTAGGGTATTATATTGGAAAATATGACATCTGGAGCAAATATGAACCGGAAGATGAAGGTGTATTTATCGCATATGCATCGATTCACGGTCATACAGCAAAGGCTGCAAAGAAACTGGCAGAGATGTTGGAGGCAAAGGGTGCAAAGCGTGTTGCAATTGCAGACCTTGCAAGAGATGATATGGCAGAGGCTGTGGAAGATGCATTCCGCCATGACAAGCTTGTGTTGGCATCAGCAACCTATGACGGTGGATTGTTCCCGTGCATGGAAGATTTTTTGTCGCATCTCAAAGCCAAGAATTTCCAAAAGCGTACCGTTGCATTAATGGAAAACGGTAGTTGGGCACCAATGGCGGCGAAGAAGATGAGAGAATATCTCGAAGTAATGAAAGAGATTACAATCTGCGAGCCGGTTGTGACAATTAAGTCTGCGATGAAGGAAGATACTCTCGTGGCTATGGAAGAATTAGTTGAAAAATTAAAATAAAGGGTAATCTGATTATAACGCCTCTGTGGTTTGCAAGCCTAGAGGCGTTTTTTGAAATATTCGTATCAGAAATTTCGAAAAATGTGTTGACATTCAAAAAAATGCATGATATTATACGTTTTGTGCTGAAAACAGCAACAAAAGGATAACAAGCCCAGATAGCTCAGTTGGTAGAGCAAGGGACTGAAAATCCCTGTGTCGCTGGTTCGATTCCGGCTCTGGGCATTTTGCCAAAACTAAATAACTTATATGCGGGTGTAGTTCAATGGTAGAACACCAGCCTTCCAAGCTGGATACGTGGGTTCGATTCCCATCACCCGCTTTTTTTATTGCTTGAAAAGAACTTGGAGGATTATTGTGATGGACAGAGATAGATTAGAAAAA
>JAZNHX010000150.1:0-1778 GCA_045577115.1 Faecalimonas sp.
TGAACAGATTCAATAGAAAGTACGCAGACATTAGGAGGAAATAGATATGAGAAGTGATACAGTAACAAAAGGGATGCAACAAGCACCTCATCGCTCTTTATTTAATGCATTAGGATATACCGAGGAAGAACGTCAGAGACCACTGGTTGGTATCGTATGTTCTTATAATGAAATTGTACCGGGACACATGAACTTGGATAAAATCTGTGACGCTGTTAAAATGGGCGTTGCAATGGCAGGCGGAACACCGATTATGTTCCCGGCAATCGCAGTGTGTGACGGTATTGCAATGGGGCACGTTGGAATGAAATATTCTCTTGTGACAAGAGATTTGATAGCAGACTCCACAGAAGCGATGGCGATGGCACATCAGTTTGATGCACTTGTTATGATTCCAAACTGTGATAAAAACGTACCGGGATTACTTATGGCAGCAGCACGTATCAATGTGCCAACTGTTTTTGTAAGTGGCGGTCCGATGCTAGCAGGTAAGGTAAAAGGATGTAAGAGAAGTCTTTCTAGTATGTTTGAGGCGGTAGGTTCTTATGCAGCAGGAACAATGACAGCAGAAGATGTGACAGAATTTGAAGAAAAAGTATGTCCAACATGTGGTTCGTGCTCAGGTATGTACACAGCGAACAGCATGAACTGTCTGACAGAAGTGCTTGGTATGGGACTTCAGGGAAATGGAACAATTCCTGCAGTATATTCTGAGAGAATCAGACTTGCAAAGCATGCAGGTATGAAGGTTATGGAATTATTAGAAAAGAATATTCGCCCAAGAGACATTATGACAGAAGAGGCAATTCTCAATGCGTTAACAGTAGATATGGCACTTGGATGCTCTACAAACTCAATGCTTCATTTACCGGCAATCGCACATGAGATTGGCATGGACTTTGACATTACATTTGCAAATGAAATCAGTGCGAAGACACCGAACCTCTGCCACTTGGCACCGGCAGGTCCTACATATATGGAAGACCTCAACGAGGCAGGTGGTGTATACGCAGTGATGAATGAACTGAACAAAAAAGGCTTATTACATACAGACTGTATGACTGTAACGGGTAAAACCGTCGGCGAAAATATTGCAAATTGTACAAATAAGAATCCAGAGGTTATCAGACCGATTGAAAATCCATATAGTGAAACTGGTGGGCTTGCAGTTCTCACAGGTAATCTTGCACCAGACGGCAGCGTGGTAAAACGTTCTGCAGTTGTGGAAGAGATGATGGTTCACGAAGGACCTGCAAGAGTATTTGACTGCGAAGAAGATGCAATCGATGCAATCAAAGGTGGCAAGATAGTTGCAGGTGACGTTGTGGTCATCCGATACGAAGGACCAAAAGGCGGGCCGGGTATGCGTGAAATGCTCAACCCAACATCTGCAATCGCAGGTATGGGACTTGGCGCAAGTGTAGCACTCATCACTGACGGACGTTTCAGTGGCGCATCTCGTGGAGCATCCATCGGACACGTTTCACCGGAGGCAGCAGTCGGTGGACCAATCGCATTAGTAGAAGAAGGCGATATCATTAAGATTAATATTCCTGAAAACAAGATGGAACTCAAAGTATCCGACGAAGTGTTAGCAGAGCGTAAGGCAAAATGGGTGCCAAGAGAGCCAAAAGTAACGACTGGTTATTTGGCAAGATATGCATCTTTGGTAACATCAGGAAATAGAGGAGCAATCTTAGAAATACCGAGATAGAGAAGGAGACTTAACATGCAATTGACAGGAGCAGAGATCGTAATCGAGTGTTTAAAAGAGCAGG
>JAZNHX010000151.1:0-5032 GCA_045577115.1 Faecalimonas sp.
GATGCATACTGTCTGGAGAACTTTAGAACTTATTCTAAGGGAATCAGGAGTAAGGATCTGATAATGAAAAATACTCAGATGGTTCTAAATGCCCTTTATGAGAACGATATTAAGATTCTCACCCATCCAGGTGACAAAGCATACTTTGACATGGCCGAAATTGCAAAGGCATGTGCAGATACTAACACTCTTATGGAGATTAATGCTCAGCACGCACATCTTTCAGTAAAGGATATTAAGATATGTGCAAAAACAGATGCAAAGTTCATCATATCAAGTGATGCTCACAAGCCTGAAAAAGTAGGAAATTTAAGGCTTGCACTTCTTCGTGCAAAGGAAGCGCACCTTGACCTGGAAAGAATAGTAAACCTTGCCAAAGTTGAAAAATAGCGAAATATTGACCACCGATTAGCCGGTGGTCATATATCTTTCAGAATCTCAAAATGTGTAGAATCTTTGGAATTTCAACAGATAATGAAAAACGGAACTGATTTCTCAGTCATGTATAGAGTTGCGGCAAAAAAACAATTATGTTAAAATCAACCTAAATAATCATTATAATTATAATTTAGCGCAAAACAAATACGGAGGTATTGTTATGTCCAACTATACAGCTACTACAACAGGAACAATCGCATTCAACTATGTTAAAGGACTGAATCATGTTTTAAGAGTGACTGTTCAATACACGGTCGACAACCAGAATTACGAGATCACTGAAAATGTCAAAAATGTTCGTTCCGGATTTTTAGGTGGAATACTCCCGTTTGGACATAAGTATTCTGCTCTCATGGGCGATACGGGCCTTGGTGCAGAGGTCAGCATATGCTATAATCCGGCTGATCCTTCGGATGCATATATTAAGAAAAACAAATAAGGCTGAGTGTAGTCAAATTGTCTGGTTTTGGGACACAATTCATCTTAAAAGTATTTACAGCGGCAGATCTTTTTTACAGAATTTAATTACTCCTGCGGTATAACAAATAACTGCTATCGCAGCAAGGATTATCATCCCGGGAACAAATCCCATATCTACATTTGCTGTGCCTATAGTCTGTACTGCATTTGCATCAAACAGGCTGATAATAGTCAACTTATTGAAAAGATTAAGGATTTCAACGCCAATTCCCATATTCACTAAGTCTTCGCTTCCGAACATCCCCAAAAGTGAAGCAAGGAAGAACCACACGGTAATTCCACCGCCTATAGCCAGAGCTTTCGAGCTCTGATTAAAGTGACAGCTGAAGAAATAGCATATTCCAGCTGCGGCTTCTGTAACCAGGTACATCCCCAGATACATCATTGCAATTTTCGGCGCATCGACTTCATCGAAAAAGAGTTTTGTAGAAGCGCATCTCGCGGCGCAGACGATAATCATTAGGAGCAGAGGTGCTAATACCATATATGCCGCCTGTGTCAGTGCTACTGCGGATCTTCTTGTCGGTGTGGAAAGAATGTATGCCATAGAGCCCCGGTCTACCATGCCTGCAATCAGGGAATATGCAATTATTATCACGAAAATAAATGGTGGCAGCATGCCGATTACAGTGAAGTATATTTTTGTAAAGAAAGTGGTGAAGTCCAGATCCTTCATTCTATCCAGGTCATCCTGTGAAATACCGGCAGAAGCAAGCATAACTTCCATAAATTCATTTAATTTCAGTTCTTTACCACTAAAGCAGCCTTCTTCGCCCGCTAAGGCATAAACGTATTCAAACTGTTCAACATACACTTCTGAATCAATATCTGAAGCTTTAATCTCATTAATTACAGATTCAAACCCGGAGACAGACAATTCCTTATCTGCTTCATCTTTTGTGTTATTGTACAGATCAAAGGCTTTATTGTATTCTTCCCGGTCATCACCTGAGGCAAATCCATCATAAGACAGTTCCGCACCCGTAATCTCATTATATGACGCCATTACAAACATGTATGAAAACAGTTCTTCCTGAGCATTTTCACTGATACCTTCTTTGGTGTCAGTTGCCATGATACTCATAGCATAATTTGTAACGTTAGCCATCATTATCATAATTACCAGAATTGCGATTGCCAGCACCAGATTAGATCTGCAGGTCTGCTTGAATAATGGACCCGAAAATATTGCAGTTGTTTTGTTTTTCATCTATTCCTGCCCCTTTCTGTAAGCCTCATTGAAGTAATCTTCCAGTGTATAAGCTTCTTCATCTATAAATTTTACGTCGCGGCCTTTTAACTGTTTAAAGAGTTCTGCCGCCTGTTCTTTGTCCAGAATCATCTGTAGTTCTTCATCACTGTCATTGAATCCGATATGGAATGTGCTTTTGTGATTTTCTCGCAGTTCTTCCATATCAACTATATCTATGATATTACCATCCTTAATAAAAGCCACACGGTCACAGAGTTCTTCAACTTCCTCAAAAATATGATCAGAAATGAAAATTGTCTTGCCGCGTTTTTTCTCTTTGTTTATCAAATCAATAAAAACCTCTCTCATCAGCGGATCCAGACCTGTTGTCGGTTCATCCAGAATCAGTATGTCCTGATCACCCATAAGCGCAGCAACCAGAGCAGTTTTCTGTTTCATACCTTTTGACATTCTGGCGAGATTTGCTGTTGCATCCAGCTTGAACAGGTCCAGTAATTCATACATATAAGATAGATCGTTGATTCCAAGATGTGTTGCCTGTTTTTTGAGAAAGTCCATTCCTGTTTTAAATGAAGGGAAAGCGATTTCACCAGGTACATAACCGACATATTTTTTTATTTCTACGGCATCTTTCCAGGCGTCCATACCATTTATCTGAACCTTGCCCTTATCGGGTTTTATGAAGCCCATTATACTTCTTATCGTTGTTGTTTTACCTGATCCGTTAGTTCCAATGTATCCAAAACATTCACCCTTTTGGATTTCCAGATTTATATCAAAAATTCCACGTTCCTGTTTATAGTCTTTAGTTATACCATCGATTTTTATTATTGTGTCTGTCATGCCTGCACCTCCTCACTTTTGTAAAAGTTCATAAAGTAGTCTTCGAGACTGAAAGGTACTTTGTGGAAAGAGTCTATCTGCAAAGATGCCATATCTGAGATGAACTCATTCATTCTCTCTGATGGTACACGCACTTTTATTTTAATACGTTCTGCACTGTCGGCCGTTAAAGTATAGTTTCTGACCCTAAATGCATTATAACTTTCAACATCACTGAATCTGATAGCATATATCGCCTCCTGTGCCTGTTTGATCTCTGTTGATTTAAATTCGGAAACAATATGTCCTTCTTTAATAATTGCAATTCTGTCACAAAGAGCATCTACTTCACTGAAAATGTGTGATGACAGGAATATCGTTTTACCGCGTGTTTTTTCTTCACGGACAAATTCTATGAATTCCTGTTGCATAACAGGATCCAATCCGGATGTAGGTTCATCAAGAATCAGAATCTCTGGGTCATGCATAAATGCAGCCACGATTGCCAGTTTTCTTTTTTCACCAAGGCTCATTTCACGGGTTTTCTTATCCGCTTTGAGTTCAAACCTGTCCAGTAACTCTTTACAGAAAGAGTCGTTTTTACACCCCTGCATTTTCAAAGTCATCTTCAGGAAGCCTTCTCCCGTAAGGCCTGATGGGAGCGCAATTTCTCCCGGAAGATAGCCAATCCGCTGCATCAGTTCAGCTGAATATTGCCAACTATCTTTACCGGCAATCGAAGTGTTACCGGCATCCGGTTTTGAAAAACCCATAAGATGTCTTATTGTCGTGGTTTTCCCGGCACCATTTGGCCCAAGGAAGCCATAGCATTCGCCCTTGCTGACCCTGATAGATATATCAAAGACACCTCTTCCAAAGCCGTAATCTTTTGTAAGTTGTTCAATACTTATGATTCTATCGTTCATATACGCACCTCTTGAATTATCCGACACGCTGTAGTATATTTTGATTATAAATTCTGCTTATATCAAGTTCAACCGACAATACCCTTGAATATGTCGGAAAGATAAAGGAGCTCTCAAATGGCAAAACAGAAAGAAAGAACAGCGCGAACAAAACAGATACTTATGGATTCCTTCTGGAGTCTATACTGCGAAAACAATATTGAAAAAATAACTGTAAAGTCTATCACTGACAAAGCCGGCTTTTACCGGAGTACTTTCTACGAATATTTCTCTGATGTGTATAGCGTTCTTGAAGAAATAGAAAACGACATGCTAAAACTACAGATGGAAGCCTTTAATAAAGTTTACGAAACGGATAATATACAGGATGCACAAAAAATAGGCCTCCGGTTTCTTGAAGACAATGCTGATTATCTGGCAGTTCTGCTGGGTCCCAATGGCGACCGTAAATACTATGAAAATCTAAAGAGCCATATCGAAGAAGTTCTAGAGAACAAAATACATATAAAAAAAGACAATCCGAAAATCCAGATTGCCTTCCAGGTGTTTTCTAACTCTATAATTTCTCTGTTGACTTACTGGTATGATAACAAGGAACAATTATCCTTGCAGGAAGTTTTTAAGAGCGGTCTTGAACTGCTCCAACATGGAACAATTTCATATATGCAGGGATATGGGATTCCGTTTTTTGATCATGAAATTCCAGACAAAAAAGAAAAACGGAAGTCATTTCTCAATTCCGTTTAATTGGCGGAGGACAACACTCGCTGCGCTCGCTCCTACAGTCGCTTGTCTACAATCGACAAGCTCCTTACGCTGTCCCGATTTGCACTCCGGCTAAAGCCGGGCAAATCAGGCATGGGACTTTCTCACCCAAGGGTTCTCGCCCTATGCCTCAAGTTCTCAGACATAAAAAAGAATGGATAGCATTGCTATCCATTCTTTTTATTGGCGGAGGACATGGGACTCGAACCCACGAGGCTGTTACACCCTACTCGCTTTCCAGGCGAGCTCCTTAGCCACTCGGTCAATCCTCCATATGGCCAATTGCTGTTTTTTATTCAGTTCAGCGACAGTTAACAGATTACCACATATGGCCACACTTTGCAAGCAAAATTTCCTGTTTTTTTATATTTTTTTATTCTGCGGCAGG
>JAZNHX010000152.1:0-21384 GCA_045577115.1 Faecalimonas sp.
CCGCCAACTCTGGTGATTGTTTCAAAACCGTTCATAATGCAGGTGTCAAATATCTGGAAGTTAAAATGAAAAGTATTGTCTGAAGTTGTCACGTAGGAAATTCTTGTCTGACATTTATAAAATCTACGAAACAAAAAACTGCACAGTACTGGTGCAAGATATAGAATCACAAGTGTACCAAGTAGCAAAGACTCATTCTTAAAGTTCTGCATCACAATAAAACTAATGATAAACATAGGGCTCGTATTATTACAGAACGAGAGCAGATATTGTCCTTCTTTTTGTGAGATCTTCTCAGTCTGAATCAAATCTGCAACAACCTTTGCACCCATCGGATATCCGCAAAGAAATCCCACAAATACTGCATAACAACCATAATCAGATACGCAAAATAACTTTTGTACAAAAGGTTTTACAATGGCAGAAATATAAGTCGCGGCATTGGTATGTATCAAAAGATTTGACAAGATGATAAACGGAAGAAGCGTAGGTAAGACAATTTGGAACCAGAGAAGAAGACCATTACTTGCACCTTCAAAGGTCTGCTGAGGAAATATAAGCATAATCACAAAGAATCCAATGAGTACGAAAAGTGAAATGAATTTTTTCATGAGTTAGCACCTACCACATTTTTAATAGTTTATTGTGAAAATGAATGTATTATGACGCATATAGTAAAAGAAAAACGAGGTTTTATCATGCGTAAACAAGGATATTATCTGCTTGTTTGGACGATGATTATTGCATTTTTTGTATCACTGTGGAGTGGAAAATTAGTGAAGCAAGGACAAACGCAGCGACTCAGTGAAGATGTTCTTTCATTGGCAGAATTTCGTGCACAGAATTTAAATGAAGAGATGTTTAACTTTTTAAACGAGACTTCAAAACCGGGTAAATATGTAGGAGTTTATCTTCTGGAAAGTAAATTTGGGTATCAGGAGTTTGCTGACAAACTTTCTGAGAAGGCGTTTTCAAAGATGATAAAAAGATGGGAGAAGCAGAATAGTTGGAATACATATCTTAAGACCATGCAGGCTATCTGGGATGATGTCAAATATTTTCCTGTTGCTGAGTCCACCAATGATCCAAAACTTACGGTGTCTTACGCAAATAGCTGGATGGGGGAGCGAAACTACGGTGGACAACGAGGGCATGAGGGGTGTGACCTTATGGCAAATAAAAATGAACGAGGACTGTATCCGATTCTTAGTATGACGGACGGTGTTGTTGAAAAGAAAGGATGGCTTGATAAAGGAGGATATCGAATTGGGATTAAGGCACCTGGCGGTGCGTACTTTTATTATGCGCATTTGGATTCTTATGCAGACCTGAATGTCGGAGATGAAGTGAAGGCAGGAGATGTACTTGGATTCATGGGTGACAGTGGTTATGGACCGGTGGGAACCGTTGGCCAATTTGCCGTGCATCTACATCTTGGAATCTACATTTATCCCAATGATGTAGAAACAAGTGTGAATCCATATTGGGTGCTAAGATATATTGAAAAATCAAAGGTTAAATGTTATACTGAAAAATAATGCGAATACGGAGGATAATGATGAACTTACCAATTGCATTTGTAGATAAAATGAAGAATCTGCTCAGTGACGAGTTCAATGATTATATAAAGTGTTATGATGAAAAACGTCTGTATGGACTTCGCGTAAATACGAAAAAAATCAGTGTTGAAGAATTTAAGGCTATCTGTCCATTTGAAATTGAACCAATTCCGTGGATTGAGAATGGTTTCTATTATGATGGAGATAACGTGCAGGCGGCAAAGCATCCGTATTATTTTGCAGGTTTATATTATCTGCAGGAGCCAAGTGCGATGACACCGGCAAATCGACTTCCTATTGAACCGGGAGACAAGGTTCTCGATGTGTGTGCGGCGCCGGGAGGAAAGGCGACGGAGCTTGGAGCAAAATTAGGTGGCACGGGTGTCTTAATGGCGAATGACATCAGCAATTCTAGAGCCAAGGGACTTCTTAAGAACATCGAAGTGTTCGGAATTGGAAATGTGCTTGTCTTAAGTGAAGAGCCGGGTAAGTTAGAAAGTTATTTTCCGGAATATTTTGATAAGATTTTGATTGATGCACCTTGTTCAGGTGAAGGCATGTTTCGTAAAGATAAAAAAATGGTGAAGGCGTGGGAAGAGCATGGGCCTGAATTTTTTGCAAAGATTCAGCGAAGTATTGTAACACAAGCTGCAAGAATGCTAAAACCGGGCGGTATGATTCTGTACTCAACATGTACATTCGACCCGGAGGAAAATGAAGGGACCATCGAATATTTACTAGAACAATATCCGGAGTTTGTAATTAAGGAAATTCGTCCTTATGAAGGATTTGCCTGTGGTAAGCCGGAGATGACGGCATCAAAAGATGAAGCATTTTCAAAGACAGTTCGTATCTGGCCACATAAGATGCATGGTGAAGGACATTACCTTGCATTGCTTCAGAAAGGTGAACCATCACAAGATATTAAGATAGACAAACCGAAAAAGTGTAACAAAAAGGTTCCAGAAGAGATTCTAGAGTTCTTCAAGGATATTTCATGGCAGATGGATTGGAATCGCTTAGAGATATACAGTGAAAAGGTGTACTATATGCCGGAAGGTGTTCCGGATGTGAAGGGCATTCGTTTCTTGCGTACCGGTCTTTATCTTGGGGATTTGAAGAAGAATCGATTTGAGCCTAGCCAGTCACTTGCGATGTGCCTGAAGAACGAGGAATACAGTCGCTGCATCAGCATACAGGCTGATGATGAGCGTATTATCAAATATTTGAAAGGTGAGACCATTGATGTGGATGATTTGGTTTCTCCAAAGGATAAGGGCTGGTATCTTGTTCTTGTGGATGGTTATCCGCTTGGCTGGGGAAAACTCGCCAACGGAACCTTAAAGAATAAGTATTTACCGGGATGGAGATGGATGTCATCATGATTCGTTTGGATAAATATCTGGCTGATATGGGCATCGGCACACGAACGGAAGTTAAGAAGTTGATTCGCCAGGGAAAAATAAAAGTAGATGATCATATTGTTAAATTGCCGGAGCAAAAGATAGATACTGCCACACAAAAGGTGTTCTGTGAAGGGCAGGAGGTTGGCTATGAAGAATATGAGTACTACATGCTGAATAAGCCGGCAGGCTATGTCTCAGCAACGACAGATGCCAAAGATAAAACGGTGCTTGACTTAATTATCGACAAGAAGAGAAAAGATTTGTTTCCGGTGGGGCGCTTGGATAAAGATACGGAAGGGCTTCTACTCATTACAAATGACGGAGATCTTGCGCATAGACTCCTGGCACCGAAAAAGCATGTGGACAAGCTTTATTACGCAAAGGTAGAGGGTGTTGTAACAGAAGAAGATGTTAGAGCATTTGCAGAGGGTGTCGATATCGGAGAAGACGAAGCGACACTTCCGGCGGTGCTTAAGATATTAAAGGCTGATGTGATTTCCGAGATTCATCTCACCATACAGGAGGGTAAATTCCATCAGGTAAAGCGTATGTTTGAGGCTGTCGGTAAGAAAGTGATATACCTAAAACGTATTTCGATGGGAACGCTTCAATTGGATGACAATTTGAAATTAGGTGAGTATCGCTCACTCACCGAGGAGGAATTAGAACATTTATGTTAACAAACATTGATGCAGTTATTTTTGATATAGATGGCACACTTGTGGATTCTATGCATGTCTGGACAGATATCGATGATATTTTCTTGGAGAAATATCATTTGGTAGAACCGGAGAATTTTCATGAAGGCATGGAAGGAAAAAGTTATTCGGAGACGGCACAATATTTTTTGGATTTGTTTCCGGAACTTCCACATACCAAACAGGAATTGGAAGATGAATGGCATGAGATGGCTTTTGAAATCTATACCAAAGAATTACAGTTGAAAAAAGGTGCCTACGACTTTATTGTTGATATGCATAAAGCAGGAATCAAACTTGGAATTGCAACCAGTAATTCCAGAGACTTGGCAGAGGGACTGCTTATGAATACAGGCGTTTGGAAATATTTAGACGCTGTGTGGACTTCGGATGAAGCAAAGGCGGGAAAACCTGCACCGGATGTTTATCTGAAGGTTGCAGAAAGCCTTGGGGTTAAACCTGAGAGATGTCTGGTATTCGAGGATGTGCCAAATGGGATTCTTGCAGGGATCAATGCAGGAATGAAGGTATGTGCGGTGGAAGACCCGTTTTCTCAGCCGCAGGAGGAACGCAAGAAGGAACTTGCGGATTACTATATTCAAGATTACGATGATATAAAAAATAACACCTATGAGGTATTATGATGGAAAATAGATTTTTACCAATTTGCAGAGAGGATATGGAAGCGCGTGGCTGGAATCAAGTGGATTTCGTCTATGTCACAGGGGATGCCTATGTGGATCATCCTTCTTTTGGTCATGCTATCATTACACGTATTCTGGAATCTCATGGCTATAAGATTGGTTTAATATCGCAGCCGGATTGGAAAGACAAGGACAGTATCGCGATATACGGTGAACCAAGACTTGGATTTTTGGTTTCTGGTGGAAATATGGATTCGATGGTGAATCACTATTCGGTATCCAAAAAGCGTCGTGCAAATGATGCGTTTACACCGGGTGGCGAGATGGGCAAGCGTCCGGATTACGCAACAGTTGTTTACTGTAATCTGATTCGTCAGACCTACAAAAAGACACCGATTATCATCGGTGGTATTGAGGCCAGTCTTCGAAGAATGGCGCACTATGATTATTGGTCAAACAAGTTGAAACGTTCCATTCTGTTAGATTCAGGTGCTGACCTGATTTCTTATGGAATGGGTGAACGTTCCATTGTCGAGATTGCAGAGGCGTTAGACAGCGGTCTTGCAATTGAGGATATCACTTATATTGACGGAACTGTTTGCAAGGTAAAATCATTAGACAGTGTCTATGATGCGATTGTTTTAGAGTCATGGGAAGAACTAAAAGAAGACAAGTTAAATTATGCAAAGAGTTTCTATACACAATATTGCAACACGGACCCATTTTCTGGGAAGCGATTGGTGGAAACGTATTCGGAGCATCTCTATGTGGTTCAGAATCCACCGGCAAAACCGCTGTCGCAGTCAGAGATGGACCGCGTTTACAGCCTGCCGTATATGAGAACTTATCATCCGTCTTATGAAGCGCTTGGCGGTGTTCCTGCGATTGAGGAAGTGAAATACAGTCTGATTAGCAACCGTGGTTGTTTTGGTGGTTGCAGTTTCTGTGCACTCACGTTCCATCAGGGAAGAATTATTCAGACCAGAAGTCATGAATCTTTAATATCAGAAGCGAAAAAATTTATCTGGGATAAGGATTTTAAAGGATATATTCATGATGTTGGAGGACCGACAGCGAACTTCCGTGCACCAGCATGCGAGAGACAGCTTACCAAGGGAGCATGTGTGAATAAGCAATGCCTGTTCCCGACACCTTGTAAGAATATAAAGATTGACCATAAAGACTACTTAAAACTGCTTCGCAAGCTTAGAGAATTACCGAACGTGAAAAAAGTATTTATTCGTTCCGGAATTCGATTTGATTATCTGATTGCTGATAAAGATGATACCTTTTTCCGTGAACTTTGCGAGCATCATGTCAGCGGTCAACTGAAAGTTGCACCGGAGCATGTGGCAGATCCGGTTCTTCAGATGATGGGAAAACCGGAGAACAGTGTATATCAGGCGTTTTGTAAGAAATACAAGCAGATTAATGAGAAACTTGGCAAGAATCAGTTCTTAGTTCCGTATCTCATGTCTTCGCATCCGGGTTCTACGATGAAGGAAGCAGTAGCTCTTGCGGAATACTTGAGAGACTTGGGTTATATGCCGGAGCAGGTACAGGATTTCTATCCGACACCATCGACGATATCTACTTGTATGTATTACACAGGAGTGGACCCACGTACCATGAAGCCTGTTTATGTTCCGAAGAATCCGCATGAAAAAGCAATGCAGAGAGCGTTGATTCAATACCGCAATCCAAAGAATTATGATTTGGTTATGGAAGCTTTGAAGCTATCTGACCGCATGGATTTAGTTGGGTTTGACAAACACTGCCTGATTCGTCCGAGACAGATGAAGCAGGGACAGAGTTCTTATAAACCGTCTAATAAACCGGACGTCAAGAAATCAGCGCCGAAGAAGAAAAAAGCGATTCGAAATGTACACAAGAAAAAGAGGTAATACCATGAAGGTGGCAAAAGGGGATGCGGGCTATATCCGCACACGCAAAAGAAAAATTTTAATAAAGACTATTTTAGAATTTGGAATTGTCGCAGCACTTCTGATTCTTGGAATTATTGAGACGGGAAGCAGACAAAATCTTCTGACGGTAGTTGCCATACTTGGATGTCTTCCGGCATCGAAGGCACTCGTGGAACTCATTATGGTTCTTCCGCATCGTTCGATTTCAGAAGAGATGGCAGCAGAGATTGAGCTAAATGCAAATCTGCTGACAAGAGCATATGACATGGTGTTTACAAGCGAAAAGATTATTATGCCGGTGGAAGCGATTGTCATCTCAGGAAACACCATCTGTGGATACTCATCGAATGCAAAGGTTGATATGAATATGATTGCAAAGCATCTAAAGCAATATTTGTATGCAAACCGATTTGACAAAGTATCTGTGAAGATATTTGATAACTACACTGCATTTGCAACCAGGGCAGAGGGAATGAACAACATTGCCGCAATTGAAAAAAATGATACACAGAGATACGAAGAAGGTATCCGTCAAATTTTATTAAATATTTCATTGTAATGGAGAGACTATGCAGGAGATTATAGTGACGGCAAATGAAGCAGGGCAGCGTTTTGATAAGCTTCTTGCGAAATATCTGAACGAAGCTCCGAAAAGCTTTATTTATAAAATGCTTCGAAAAAAGAATATTGTGTTGAATGATAAGAAAGCAACCGGAAATGAGAAGTTATCTGTTGGAGACAGTGTGAAACTCTATCTGGCGGATGATACGATTGCAAAGTTTTCTAAGGCAGAACTTGTGAAAACGAATGTGAAACTGGATATCATCTATGAGGATGAGCATGTGTTATTGATTAACAAACCGGTTGGTATGCTGTCGCAAAAGGCGGAAGCGAAGGACGAGTCGCTTGTAGAGCATGTAATCTCATATATGCTTTCTTCCGGTCAACTCGCGGAAGATGAATTGCGAAAGTTCAAACCATCTATCTGTAATCGCCTGGATCGCAACACCAGCGGGCTCGTCGTAGCAGGAAAAAGTCTTGCTGGGCTTCAGAAGATGGGAGAATTGTTTAAGGACCGTTCTCTTCGAAAATTTTACCGCTGTTTGGTAGTAGGAGAGGTGTCAGATAAGATTTATATCAAAGGATATTTGACAAAAGACGAAAGAACGAATAAAGTATGTATATTGGAAAAAGAGACGGAAGGTGCTCTTCCGATAGAAACAGAATATGAACCGATATGGACGAATGGTGCGTGTACGCTCTTAGAGGTGCATCTGATTACAGGAAGAACCCATCAGATTCGCGCACATTTGGCGTCTCAGAGCCATCCAATTATCGGAGACTATAAATACGGCAACCGCAAGGTGAATGACGAATACAAGGTAAAATACGGCTTAGAGAGTCAACTGCTTCACGCATATCGCATGGAGTTGCCGGAATTGACCGGAGAACTTGCAAATATCAGCGAGAAACATTTCGTTGCACCGTTGCCAACATTATTTTCAAAGATTTTACAAGCCGAAAAACAAGAAAGGTAATTCTTATGGGAACATGGAATTCAAGAGGACTTAGAGGTTCTACCTTGGAAGAATTCCTCAATCGTACAAATGAAAAGTATTTGGAACAGGGACTTGCCTTGATTCAAAAGATTCCGACACCGATTACACCAGTGAAGATTGACAAAGAGCACAGACATATTACGCTTGCTTATTTTGACCAGAGAAGTACGGTGGACTATATAGGTGCAGTACAGGGGATTCCTGTGTGCTTTGATGCAAAAGAGTGTCACACAGATACATTTCCGCTTCAGAACCTTCATGAACATCAGGTGGAGTTCATGAGAGCGTTTGAAAAACAGGACGGAATCGCTTTTTTGATTATCTATTACAATGCGAGAAATGAACTTTATTATATGCCTTTTAAGGAGATTGACAGGTTTTGGAATCGCGCCAAGGAGGGCGGACGTAAAAGTGTTCGCTATGAGGAACTGAATCCAAAATATTTTATGACATTGAAAAACGGCTGCATGGTTCCATATCTGGATGCCTTGCAGATTGATTTAGAAAATAGAGACTAGAAGGAGAAACTGACATGAAGAAACAGATGCTGCATACACCGGAGGGTGTACGAGATATTTACAGCTTGGAATATGGCAAAAAATCCGTTTTAGAAGAGAAATTACAGAACGTATTTCACCTTTACGGATATCATGATATACAGACACCGACTTTTGAATATTTTGATGTATTTGGGAAGGAGATTGGAACGACACCGGTAAAAGAGTTGTACAAGTTCTTTGACCGCGAGGGTAATACATTGGTGCTTCGTCCGGATATTACCCCGTCGATTGCAAGAGCCGCGATGACGGTATTTGACAGTGAGAATCTGCCGATTCGTCTTTGTTATAAAGGAAATACCTTTGTAAATCAGTCAAGCTATCAAGGAAGACTTCATGAGAACACACAGATTGGTGCAGAGTTTATCGGCATTGATTCTGTAGAAGCTGACGCAGAAATGGTAGTGATGGCAGTGGATTCTTTAAGAGAGGTTGGACTTCAGGAGTTTCAGATACATATCGGAAACGTAGACTTCTTTGAAAGTTTAATAGAAGAGACCGGACTTTTGGCAGAAGATGAGGCGAGACTTCGCGAACTTATCAATAACAGAAACTATTTTGCTGTAGAAGAACTTTTGGAACAGTCACAGGTTAAGGTTACTGCAAAGACAGCGCTTCTTGTTCTGGAGGAACTGATTGGCGGTGCTGAGGTGTTAAAAGAGGCGAAGAAGATTGCCCTGAATAATAAGACATTAGACGCGGTTCGACGACTGGAAGAACTTCATGGACTTTTAGTATCTTACGGCGTAGATAAATATATTACATATGACCTCAGCATGCGGGGCAACTACGACTACTATACCGGCATCATTTTCCGTGGTTATACTTACGGAACCGGTGATGCGATTGTAAAGGGCGGACGATATGATCACTTGATGGAAAAATTCGGCAAAGCATCTCCATCTATTGGTTTTGTTATCGTTGTCGATGAACTGATGAATGCGTTTGCGAGACAAAAATTAGAGATTCCGTACAAATTAAAAAACACACTGATTCTCTATGATGAAAACAGACAATCGGAGGCAATCAAACTTGCAAAGGAATTCAGAAACAGCGGAAAACGCACGGAACTTACGAAGAAGCGTGCAGACAAATCATTGGAAGAATATATTTCTTATGCAAAACAGAACTTATGTGTAAGCATGCTGTATCTTCGCAATACAAAAGATATTGAGATGGTGAATCTGCTTACAGGAACAGGAAAGAGCGTATCGAAAACCATAAAATAAGACCGGAGGATAAGACATGAGATATTTGACATTTGCATTGACGAAGGGGCGTCTTGCAAAGAAAACAATGGAACTCTTGGAGCAGCTTGGCATTACCTGCGAAGAGATTAAAGATAAAGATTCGAGAAAACTGATTTTTGTCAATGAAGAATTAAAGCTGAAGTTCTTCTTGGCAAAAGGACCGGATGTTCCGACCTATGTGGAGTACGGTGCAGCCGACATTGGCGTGGTAGGAAAAGATACTATTTTAGAAGAAGGTCGCAAGGTGCATGAGGTGTGTGATCTTGGGTTTGGCAAATGCAGAATGTGTGTCTGTGGACCGGAATCTGCGAAAGAACTTTTAAAGCATCGTGAATTGATTCGTGTTGCAACCAAATATCCAAAGATTGCAAAGGACTATTTTTACAACCAAAAGCATCAGACTGTGGAGATTATTAAACTTAATGGCTCTATAGAATTAGCGCCACTTGTTGGGCTTTCAGAAGTGATTGTGGATATTGTTGAGACAGGTTCCACACTTCGCGAAAATGGTTTGGGAGTGCTTGAAGAAGTGTGTCCGTTATCAGCGCGAATGATTGTAAATCCGGTGAGTATGCGAATGGAGAATGAAAGAATCAAAGAATTGCTCACAAAACTGCGTACCGTGTTACAGGAGGGATAAGAATGAGAATTCAAAGACTGGACGAAAGCAGCAAGAAGAATCTTTTGGAAGATTTGCTGAAGAGAAGTCCGAATCAGTATACTGAATATGAGAATAGAGTTGCAGCTATTTTACAGACTGTGAAATCAGAAAGAGATAAAGCGATTTTTGATTTTACGAAGCAGTTTGATGGCGTGGAAATCTCGGCAGACACGATTCGTGTCACAGAGGCAGAGATTGAGGAAGCTTATAATAAGGTGGATGCCTCTCTTGTAGAGATTATCCGTAAAGCAAAGGAAAATATTAAAACCTATCATGAAAAACAGCGTCAGTACAGTTGGTTTGACAGCAAACCGAACGGAACGATGCTTGGTCAGAAGGTGACGGCGCTTCAGAGAGTCGGCGTGTATGTGCCGGGTGGAAAAGCGGTATATCCGTCTTCGGTACTTATGAACATTCTTCCTGCAAAGGTAGCTGGAGTGGATGAGATTGTTATGGTGACACCGCCGGGAAAAGATGGAAAGGTGAATCCAAACACCTTGGTTGCTGCCTATGAGGCGGGTGCGGATGTCATCTATAAAGTGGGAGGAGCACAGGCAATTGCAGCCCTTGCTTACGGAACAGAGAGTATTCCGAAGGTGGATAAAATCGTCGGGCCTGGTAACATTTATGTAGCACTTGCAAAAAAGGCCGTATATGGTCATGTCAGCATTGATTCCATTGCCGGACCAAGCGAAATATTAGTAATCGCAGACGAGACAGCGAACCCTAGATATGTTGCTGCGGATTTGTTATCTCAAGCAGAGCACGATGAACTTGCTTCTGCAATCCTTGTAACAACCAGTGAAAAACTTGCAAGAGAGGTTTCGGAGCAGGTGGAAATCTTTGTAGAAGAGTTAAGCCGCACAGAGATTATGAGAAAATCTTTGGATAATTATGGATACATCTTAGTGGGAGACACGATGGAAGATGTAATTGATATTGCAAATGAAATTGCATCAGAGCATTTGGAGATTATGACAAAGAATCCATATGATGTGATGATGAAAGTTCGTAATGCCGGCGCAATCTTTATTGGTGAATATAGCAGTGAACCTCTCGGTGATTATTTTGCAGGACCGAACCATGTGCTTCCAACGAACGGGACAGCAAAATTCTTTTCAGCACTCAGTGTGGATGATTTTATTAAGAAATCCAGCATTATTGCATATTCAAAAGAAGCACTGGAAGCAATCCATGAGGATATCGAGCATTTTGCTGAGGCAGAAAAGTTGACGGCACATGCCAATTCAATTAAAGTACGTTTTGAAAAGTAGGTGAATACAGATGGAAAAGAGAATTGCAAAGATTGAAAGAAAAACAAAAGAGACAGATATTAAACTTACTATCAATCTGGATGGAGAGGGTAAGACAGATATTCAGACAGGAATCGGATTCTTTGATCATATGTTAGATGGTTTTGCAAGACACGGTTTGTTTGATTTGGAACTCAATGTAAAAGGTGATTTGGATGTAGATTGTCACCATACAATTGAAGACACCGGTATTGTGCTTGGAAAAGCGATTGCAGAAGCACTTGGTGAGAAAAAAGGAATCAAACGCTATGGAAGTTTTATGATTCCAATGGATGAGACGCTGGCACTGTGTGCAATTGATTTATCAGGAAGACCGTATCTGAACTTCCAAGCAGATTTCACAGTGGAAAAATTAGAAAATTTTGACACAGAGATGTTCCGTGAATTTTTCTATGCAGCATCTTATAGCGCTGGAATGAATCTACATCTTAAGATTATGGATGGTGGTAACAACCATCATATGGCAGAAGCGCTTTTCAAAGCATTTGGTAGGGCACTTGATATGGCAACGATGGAAGAACCACGCATGAAAGATGTTTGGTCAACGAAAGGAAGTTTGTAAACGTGAATACTTATAAAAGATTGACACCTTGTATTTTTATACAGGATGGAAAAGCAGTAAAATGGTTTAATAATAGTGAAATTATATCGGATGATGTAGTAGAACTTGCAAGACAATATTGTGAGTCTGATGCAAAAGAACTGGTCGTGTTCGATTTGTCTGAGACAGATGAGCAACACGATATTGCAATTGATCTGATAAAAAAAATCAATCGACAGATACATATACCAATGTTAGCCGGTGGAAACGTCAAAAGGCTTGAGGATGCCAAAAAGATTCTTTATGCAGGTGCAAAGTATGTTATTTTAAATCCTACAAAAGATAATTTTACAGAAATGATTCATGAAGTAAGCATGAGATTTGGCAAAGATAAAATCGCAATCTCTGTAGATGAAAAGGCTGACTCGTTTGTTGAAAAATATAATGAATCTACGATTGTTTTGATTGAAGATAATATTTACCGACTTTCTAAAACAAAAGACATGTTTGACAGTAATATTGATTTTTCTGAATTTAAATTAAATGCAGACGGGCTGATTCCAGTCATTGTGCAACATTATAAAACCGATGAAGTTCTTATGCTTGCATATATGGACAGAGATGCTTACGAACATACTCTTGAGACGGGGAAAATGACGTATTACAGTCGAAGTAGAAAAGAACGATGGGTAAAAGGTGAGACATCCGGACATTATCAGTATGTGAAGTCGTTGGCACTGGATTGTGACAATGACACCATCTTGGCAAAAGTGGATCAAATCGGTGTCGCATGTCATACCGGTTCTCCAACATGCTTCTTTCAAAGTTTAGCAGGAGATGATTCGAAAGAACTGAATCCACTGCAGGTATTTGAAAGTGTTTATGCGACAATCGAAGACCGCAAACTGCATCCAAAGGAAGGTTCTTATACAAACTATCTCTTTGATAAGGGAATTGATAAAATTCTCAAAAAGGTGGGAGAGGAAGCAACTGAACTTGTAATTGCAGCCAAAAATCCGAACCCGGAAGAGATTAAATACGAATTGTCGGACTTCTTATATCACGCAATGGTCCTTATGGTGGAACGTGGCGTAACATGGGATGATATTGTAAAGGAACTGGCTGACCGTTAATTCTAAATACATAAAGAAAAGCATATATTATACTAAAACGTATAGTATATGCTTTTTATTATGAATGATGTTGAAAAAAGAAGATTACAGCTTTTACAAGAGACTCGAAAAAACTATAGTGATAAGTATTCACCTCCGGCGGTACATCCGAGATTTCAATCTACATATGATTCCCTGTACCGAGACCGTCAAAATGAACAGACGGAAGAAAGAGGCTCTTTTCTTGTGCGTGCTGTGATAGCAGTTCTTCTATTCGCATTATTCTTTTTGATGGATTACAGCAATGAGAAGATAGGCACGGTTGACAGTCAAGTTGTCATCAATGAAGTACAACGCAATCTACTCGGCGAGTGATTCCCATTCTTCATAAAGTGTCTCTAATTCAGCTAAAACATCTGCTTTTTCCTGTGAAAGTTCTTGGCATTTTACACTATTTGTAAAGATATCCGGGTTGGACATTTCTTCATCGATTTGTCCATCCCGCTCCTCTAATAGGCTGATTCTTTCTTCCAATTTTTTTAAGTCATTTTGTCGTTTTCGTTCTTTTGCCTGTGCTTCCTTTTGTGCTTTCCAATCTAATTTGTTCTCGGATTCTGTCTGCATCGCATTGGTTGCAACGGACGGGCAGATTGGTGTAGAATAAGCAGCTGTTAGTTCTTCTTTCTTTTCCAGATAATAATCATAATTCCCGATATAATTTACAAAGGTCTGATTCACTAGTTCCATAATACGGGTGGCAGTCTGGTTAATGAAGTAACGGTCATGAGAAACATAAAGGACCGTTCCGGTGTATTCATTTAGTGCTTTCTCTAAGATTTCCTTTGAAGCAATATCAAGATGGTTGGTCGGCTCATCAAGAATCAGGAAGTTAGCTTCGGAGAGCATGAGCTTTGCAAGAGAAACGCGTCCGCGTTCTCCACCACTCAAGTCACCAATCAGTTTATAGACATCATCACCTGTAAAAAGGAATGCAGCCAATGTATTTCGAATCTGTGTGTTCGTAAGAGCAGGATATGCATCGGAAATCTCATCAAAAATGGTTTTATCCATATGTAAAATATGGTGTTCCTGATCATAGTATCCAATCTGTACTTTGGAACCAAGTCTAAAAAGACCTGTATCTGCAGAAACCACTTCGTTTAAAATCTTGAGAAGAGTTGTTTTACCGGTTCCGTTGTCTCCGATAATAGCAATGTGTTCCCCGCGTTTGATTTCAAATGAGATATTTTTAAATAAAACTTGTGAACCAAAGGATTTACTTAAGTTCTCCACGGAGAGTACATCATTTCCACTAAGACACGACGGTTCCAAGGTGAAATGAAGGTCATTTTTATCCTCAATTGGTTTATCCACCAATTCCATCTTCTCAAGAATTTTTTCACGGCTCTCAGCTCTTTTTATGGATTTTTCTCGATTGAAAGAGCGGAGTTTTTCAATGACTGCTTCCTGATGTTTGATTTCTTGTTGTTGATTCAGATATTCTTTAATTTTAGCTTCACGGATAATTTTTTTCTTTGCGGCAAAATCACTATAATTACCCTGAAACATCATAATATTACCGTGTTCAATCTCAATAACTTTTGACACAACTCGATTTAAAAAGTAGCGGTCATGTGATACAATGAGCACCGAACCGTCATAATTGAGTAAATAATTTTCAAGCCACGAGATGGAGTTCATATCCAAATGGTTGGTTGGCTCGTCCAGAAGGAGAATGTCCGGTTTTGTTAAAAGAAGTTTGCCAAGTGCAACACGTGTCTTTTGTCCGCCGGAGAGTGTATCAACATTTTTTGAAAATTCTTCTTCGCGAAAGCCGAGACCTTTTAACACACCGACTAATTCACTTTGAAATGCATAGCCGTTTTCTTGTTCAAACCTTTCGGTAAGTAAATGATAGGAGTGAAGACGCAATTCCAATGCTTCACCTTGAAGATGTTTCATCTCTAATTCCATAGTACGAATCTGTTTTTCCATCTCAATAAGTTCTGCTTTTGCAGATTTTAATTCTTCAAGAATCGTGTGATGGCTGTTAAGATCCTGATGTTGTGAAAGATATCCTATGGTTTTCCCTTTGGTCAGAATGATATCTCCTGCATCAGTATCGATCTCTTTTACGATCATTTTTAAAATCGTAGATTTACCCGCGCCGTTTAAACCAATCAACGCGACTTTTTCTCTGTCCTCTATATGAAAAGAGCCTGATTTTACAATTACCTGCTCTCCAAATGATTTTGCGATATTGTGACATGCAAGAATCATTTCCTACCTCCTAAAACGAATAAAATCTGTTCTTCTTCATTATACTGAAAAAGAAAGAAAAAACAATGAAAAGTTTGACTTTATATTAACGATTCTATATAATGAAATTTAGGTAATATACAGACAGGAGGATAAAGGAAGTGGAGGAAAGAAACATTTCACAGGCGGTCATAAGAAGACTCCCAAGATATTACCGTTATCTCGGAGATTTACTGGAAAATGAAGTAGAACGTATTTCATCCAATGATTTGAGTAAGCGAATGAATGTTACAGCATCTCAGATTAGACAGGACTTAAATAATTTTGGTGGATTCGGACAGCAAGGATACGGTTATAATGTTAAATATTTGCATACAGAGATTGGCAAGATTCTTGGACTTAATAACACACATAATTTTGTAATTGTCGGTGCCGGTAATCTTGGTCAGGCACTCGCGAATTATGTATCGTTTGAAAAGAGAGGATTTGTTGTAAAAGGATTGTTTGACGTCAATCCAAGACTGGAGGGTATGACCATACGAGGAATTCCAATTCGTCGTATGGACGAGTTGAAGGATTTTATTAAAAACAACAATATTGAGATTGCAGTGCTCACGATTCCAAAGGAAAAGGCAATTGAGGTTGCAGATATGCTTGCGGATACTGAGATAAAAGGTATCTGGAATTTTGCACATACCGATTTAAAACTTCCAAAGCACATTATTGTGGAGAATGTGCATTTGTCGGACAGTTTGATGAGTCTCTCATACAGAATCGGTCATCAAGGAGAAAAACTTCCGGAAGAATAAGCACTTAAATGTGTAGGAATGAATCATCCTACACATTTTTTAAGAGTAAGAGGATATAACTTGAGGTGAATTATTTGAAAACGTATAGCAGAGTATACGCACGTGTGGATTTGGATGCAATTGCAACAAACATGGAGCGTATGAAACGAAATTTGGGTAAAGACACAAAGATTATGGCAGTGATTAAGGCCGATGGATATGGGCATGGTGCAGTACAGATTGCTCAAATGCTAGAGAATGTTGACTACATATGGGGATATGCCGTAGCAACGCTCGACGAGGCAGTTGTATTAAAGAGCGAGGGTATGAAAAAGCCGGTATTGGTGCTTGGATGTGTATTTCCGGATCAGTATATGGAGATGTTGAAATATGATATTCGTATGAATGTTTACACGGAAGAGATGGCTGAGGCAATTTCCCAGATGGCAGCGAGGGAAGGCATGACTGCTTATATGCACATCAAGCTTGATACAGGTATGACAAGGCTTGGATTTGACAAAAGTCAGGAGTCTGTGGAGGCCATATATCGAATCAGTGAAATGAAAAATGTATGCATGGAAGGAATCTTCACTCATTTTGCAAAGGCTGACGAAGCCGACAAGTCATTTACAAAAAGGCAAATTAAGGATTTTGTTTGGATGACAGAGCACCTGAAAGAGAAAGGTGTGGAATTCGAGTTCGAACACTGTGCAAATAGTGCGGCAATCATAGATGTGCCGGAAGCACATTTTGATTTGGTTCGTGCAGGAATCTCAACTTTCGGATTGTATCCGTCAGAAGATGTTAACAAAGAGAATGTAAGTCTGAAGCCGGCTATGGCATTAAAAAGTCATGTCGCATTTGTGAAAGAGATTGAGGTCGGAACACCAATCAGCTACGGTGGAAGTTATATATCTGAGAGACCGATGACAATCGCAACCATCCCGGTGGGATATGCGGACGGTTATCCAAGAAATCTTTCAAATGTAGGATATGTATTGATTCGCGGCAGACGTGCTCCGATTGTAGGGCGTGTATGCATGGATCAATTTATGGTTGATGTGACAGATATTGACGGTGTGAGTTTTGGAGATAATGTAACCTTAATTGGGAAAGATGGCAATGAAACCATCACGGTGGAAGATTTGAGCGCATTATCCGGAAGATTTAACTATGAATTTATCTGTGATTTAGGGAAGCGGATTCCGCGTGTTTTTGTAAGAGATGGGAAAATAGCAGAACAAGTTGATTATTTTGCGTAAAATATATGCACTGATTAGAATACATCCGAAAAAACTTGGAAATAATGGTTTTATCTAAATTAATCGGAGTGTGAAGAAAGTGCAAATTAAACGAGGAGATATTTTTTATGCAGATTTGAGTCCTGTTGTCGGCTCAGAACAAGGAGGCGTTCGTCCGGTACTGATCATTCAGAATGATGTAGGAAACCGACACAGCCCGACGGTCATCTGTGCAGCCATTACATCAAAGATGAACAAGGCGAAGCTGCCGACACACATTGAGATAGATGCAACCAAGTATCATCTGGTTAAAAATTCCGTTGTTTTGCTGGAACAGATTCGAACCATTGACAAACAACGACTGAAGGATTATATTTGCCACGTCGACAAAAAAATGATGTGTCAGATAGAGGAAGCATTGAGAATTAGTTTGGAACTCCATACATAGTAGGAAAACAATGCTTTTAGAACTGTACAAAACGAAAAAAGAGTGCTAAAATGTACGAGTATTTGAGAGAAAACGAAAAGAGGTATGAGATATGTCAGGACATTCAAAATTCGCGAACATTAAACATAAAAAGGAAAAGAATGACGCTGCAAAGGGTAAAATCTTTACAAAAATCGGTAGAGAACTTGCAGTAGCTGTAAAAGAAGGTGGCGGGCCTGATCCTACTAATAACAGCAGACTTCGCGATGTTATTGCAAAAGCAAAAGCAAACAACATGCCAAACGATAACATTGACAGAAGTATTAAAAAAGCAGCAGGAGATGCAGATGCATCGAATTATGAACACGTTACATATGAAGGATATGGACCAAACGGAACAGCAATTATTGTAGAAGCGTTAACAGACAATAAGAACCGTACAGCGTCTAACGTGCGTAATGCATTTACTAAGGGAAGCGGTAATGTAGGTACACCTGGTTGTGTATCATTTATGTTTGATAAAAAGGGTCAGATTATTGTGGACAAAGAGGAATGCGAACTTGATGCAGATGACCTTATGATGACAGCATTGGATGCAGGTGCAGAGGATTTTGTAGAAGAGGAAGACAGTTATGAGATTCTGACTGACCCGGATGATTTCAGTGAGATTCGTCTTGCTCTTGAAGAGGCAGGAATTCCTATGGTAAACGCTGAAGTCACGATGATTCCACAAACTTATGTAGAACTTACTGATGAGAAAGATATCAAAAACATCCAAAAAACATTGGACCTTCTTGATGACGATGACGACGTGCAGGAAGTTTATCACAATTGGGATGAATAAGATAGACGGAGGTTATGTATAATGAGTGATTATAGAATTGAAACAAAATGTATTCAATCAGGATATACGCCAAAGAATGGTGAACCGCGTGTAATTCCGATTTACCAGAGTACAACTTTTAAATATGAAAACAGCGATGCGATGGGTAAACTCTTTGACTTGGAGGATTCCGGATATTTTTACACCAGACTTCAGAATCCAACCAATGATGCAGTGGCTGCAAAGATCTGTGACATGGAGGGTGGTGTAGCTGCAATGCTTACTTCATCCGGTCAGGCTGCAAACTTTTATGCAATTATGAATATTGCAGAGGCAGGAGATCATATTATCTGCTCTTCAGCTGTTTACGGAGGTACATATAATTTATACGCACACACGATTCGCAAAATGGGTATCGAGGCAACTTTTGTTGACCCAGATGCATCGGAAGAAGAACTGAACGAAGCATTCAAGGACAATACCAAGGCAGTAGTCGGAGAGACAATTGCAAACCCAGGGCTTAATGTCCTTGATATCGAAAAATTTGCAAAAATAGCTCATGCTCATGGTGTTCCGCTTATCATTGATAACACATTTGCAACTCCAATCAACTGCAGACCTTTTGAGTGGGGAGCAGACATTGTTACACATTCCACAACAAAGTACATGGATGGTCATGCAACAGCAGTTGGCGGATGTATCGTTGATAGCGGTAACTTTGACTGGGAAGCTCATGCAGAGAAGTTCCCTGGACTTACTACACCGGACGAGACATATCACGGCCTTGTATATACAGAGCGTTTTGGAAAAGGTGCTTATATCACAAAAGCAACTTCACAGATGATGAGAGACTTGGGCTCTATTCAGTCTCCACAGAATGCATTCTTATTGAATCTCGGTCTTGAAACATTACATCTCAGAATGCCAAGACACTGTGAGAATGCTGTGAGTGCAGCAAAATTCTTGCAGAACCATGAGAAGGTTGCGTGGGTGAATTGTCCGTCGCTTGAAGGTGACAAATATTATGATTTGGCACAGAAATACATGCCAAACGGAACCTGCGGTGTTATTACATTCGGCGTAAAAGGTGGAAGAGATGCATGCGTGAAGATGATGGATGCACTTAAGATGATTGCAATCGTTACACACGTGGCTGATTCCAGAAGCTGTGTGCTTCATCCTGCAAGCCATACACATCGACAAATGAACGAGCAGGAGCTTTTAGAGGCAGGAGTTCAGCCGGATTTGATTCGTTTTAGCGTTGGAACTGAGAATATCGAAGATATTATCGATGATTTAAAACAGGCGTTGGAAGTGATTTAAAGATTTTGGGTCTATAGAAGTGATTTATTTCTATAGGCCCATTTTTTGTTGTAATATTTTCCGTAAAATCATGAAATACTACTATCATTACATGAAAAGGAAGCAGATAATCATGGAAATGGAAAAAAATGAAGAAATCAAAGAGACCGGAACAATAGAATTAACCAATCAAAACAAAAAACACACCATTAAAGTATTTACAATTATTGGGGAAATTGAAGGCCATGAAGCGGCAAACAATAATACGAAATCCACAAAATACGACCACTTATTACCACAACTGGCTGAATTAGAAGAAAATGATGAACTTCAAGGAGCCTTGTTTCTGCTTAATACGCTTGGGGGTGATGTTGAAGCTGGCCTTGCAATTGCTGAAATGATTGCTTCTCTCAGTAAGCCGACAGTATCTTTAGTGCTTGGCGGCAGTCATTCAATAGGTGGACCATTAGCTGTTGCAACCAATTATTCTTTTATTGTTCCAAGTGGAACTATGGTTGTTCATCCTGTTCGTTCCTCGGGAATGTTTATCGGTGTAAAACAAAGTTACTTAAATATGGTCAAGACGCAAGATCGTATTACAAATTTTATATCTTCACATTCCCGTATTTCAAAAGAGCGTGTAGAACAATTGATGTTAAATCCAACAGAACTTGTAAAAGATGTTGGAACCATGCTTGAAGGCGAAGAAGCTGTAAAAGAGGGAATAATTGATGAAGTTGGCGGAATTAAAGATGCCTTAAAAAAATTACACAATTTAATAGACAATGGAGAAGGGATAAAGTTTAAAATTTAGTGATGACATGAGTTTCCAATAATGCTATAATAATATAGTTAGAAGAGAAGGAGGATTCTCATGGCGACAACGAAGACACGAAAAAGAAAAAGCACAAAGCCTGCGACTCAGTCAAAGCGCACGGCTAAAGATAAAAGCAAGAACAACCAAGAGTTCCTGAAAAAAGAAATTATAATATTAGTTTCCCTGGCAATCTGTATTTTCCTGCAGATTAGCCTATTTGGAATCGGGGGTTCTATCGGTGATACATTGGCAGGTGTTCTGTTTGGAACATTTGGCTTTTTGGCATATATTGTGCCGATTATGGCTTTTGTTGGAATTGCCTTTCTTGGACAGAATAAAGGTAATTCCAACGCATACATAAAAGCAGGTTCAGTCTTTGGACTGTTTTTAATGTTCTGTACATTATTCCAGTTGATTATATATGGATATAATACCGACCTGGCTTTTTTGTATGAATCATCAAGTATACATAAAGATGGTGGTGGTATTCTGGGAGCAGCAA